>JAEMSB010000177.1 GCA_016463045.1 Niveispirillum sp. | reverse complement strand
TCATCGGCGCGATGGGCAAGTCGGCGCAGCTTGGCCTGCACACCTGGCTTCCCGACGCGATGGAAGGCCCGACCCCGGTGTCGGCGCTGATCCACGCGGCCACCATGGTGACCGCCGGCGTCTTCATGCTGGCCCGGATGAGCCCGGTGTTTGAATATGCGCCCGCAGCGCTGGAGGTTGTGACCTATCTGGGTGCCGCCACCGCCTTCGTGGCCGCGACCATCGGTCTGACCCAGTTCGACATCAAGCGCGTCATCGCCTATTCGACGATGAGCCAGCTTGGCTACATGTTCTTCGCCATCGGTGTCGGCGCCTATCCGGCCGCCATCTTCCACCTGATGACGCACGCCTTCTTCAAGGCCCTGCTGTTCCTGGGCGCCGGTTCGGTCATCCACGCCATGTCGGATGAACAGGACATGCGCAACATGGGCGGCATCTGGAAGCTGATCCCCGGCACCTACACTATGATGTGGATCGGTAATCTGGCGCTGGCCGGTATCCCGTTCTTCGCAGGCTTCTACTCCAAGGACATGATCCTTGAAGTGGCCTATGCCAAGCACAGCGCTGCCGGTTCCTTCGCCTTCTGGATGGGCATCGCCGCCGCCTTCATGACGGCCTTCTATTCCTGGCGTCTGCTGATCATGACCTTCCATGGCAAGCCGCGCGCGTCGGAGAAGGTGATGGCGCATGTGCATGAAAGCCCGGCTGTCATGCTGGTGCCGCTGATCGTCCTGTCGATCGGTGCGCTGTTCGCCGGCTTCGTCGCCTATCCCTGGTTCGTCGGTCATGATATGGCCGAATTCTGGTCGGGTAGCATCGTGATGCTGGCCGGTGAGCATGGGACCATCATCGAGGCCGCGCACCATGTGCCGGGCTGGGTGCCTTATGCTCCGCTGGCTGCTGGCGTCTCCGGCATCGTGCTGGCCTATGTCTTCTACATGTTCAGCCCCGGCCTGCCCGGAGCCTTCGTCAACACCTTCAAGGCTGTCCATGCCTTCGTGTTCCGTAAGTACATGTTCGATGAACTGTATGACGCGCTGTTCGTGCGTCCGGCCATGAAGCTGGGCTTTGGCCTGTGGAAGGGTGTCGATATCGGCGTCATCGACGGGCTGGGTCCCGATGGGGCCGCCGCTGTCACCCGCCGCCTGTCGCTGGCTTCCAGCCGGGTTCAGTCGGGTTACGTGTACCATTATGCATTCGTTATGGTGATCGGCGTGGTCGCGTTGGCCGGCTGGTTCCTCCTGGCGCGTTGAGGTAGGGAGTCTTTCGAAATGGCCGATGTGCCGATCCTTTCGCTGACGACGTTCCTGCCCCTCGTCGGTGCCCTGTTCATCCTGCTCATCCGTGGTGAGCAGGAGGCAGTGGCCCGTAACGCCAAGAGCGTGGCGCTGTGGACGTCCGTCATCACCTTTATCGTTTCGCTGTTCATCCTGACCGGCTTCGACCCCTCCAACCCCGGCTTCCAGCTGGTGGAAGAGGTGGCCTGGCTGCCGGCCTTCAACATCGCCTACATCAAGGGCGTGGACGGCATCTCTATCTGGTTCGTGCTGGCATCCACCCTGCTGACCCCGATCTGTGTCCTGGCTTCCTGGGATGCGGTGGAAAAGCGCGTGAAGGAATTCATGATCGCGCTGCTGGTGCTGGAAACCATGCTGATCGGCATGTTCACGGCGCTAGACTTCGTGCTGTTCTACCTCTTCTTCGAAGGGGTGCTGCTGCCGATGTTCCTGCTGATTGGCGTCTGGGGCGGTCCCAACCGCGTCTATGCGGCCTATAAGTTCTTCATCTACACCTTCATCGGTTCGGTGCTGATGCTGCTGGCCATCCTGGCCATGTATCTGACGGCCGGGACCATGGATATGCGGGTGATGGTGGACTATCCGTTCCCGTCGAACATGCAGATCTGGCTGTGGCTGGCCTTCTTCATCGCCTTTGCGGTGAAGACTCCGATCTGGCCGGCCCATACTTGGCTGCCCTTTGCCCACGTGGAAGCGCCGACGGCGGGTTCCGTGATGCTGGCCGGTGTGATGTTGAAGATGGGTGGTTACGGTCTGATCCGCGCGAATGTGCAGATGCTGCCGGAAGCCAGCTTCTTCTTCCAGGACGTGGTCTTCTTCATGTCCATCGCCGCCATCATCTACACCTCGCTGGTGGCGCTGGCGCAGTCCGATATGAAGAAGATGATCGCCTACAGCTCCGTGGCCCATATGGGTTACGTATCCATGGGCATCTTCGCCATGAACCAGCAGGGTCTGGATGGCGCCATGTTCCAGATGCTGAGCCATACGTTCGTGTCGGCGGCTCTCTTCTTGTGCATCGGCGTTGCCTATAATCGCCTGCATACCCGCGAAATGGCCGCCTATGGCGGCATGGCCAAGAACATGCCGCGCTATGCGGTGGTGTTCGCCATCTTCATGTTCGCCTCGGTCGGTCTGCCCGGCACCTCGGGCTTCGTGGGTGAATTCCTGACGATGCTGGGCGTGTTCCAGGTCAGCACCTGGTACGGCATGTTGTCGGCCACGGGTCTGGTGCTGGGTGCCGCCTATATGCTGCTGCTGTTCCGCAAGCTGTTCTTCGGCAAGCTGGAAAAGCCGGAAGTGAAGGCCATGTCGGACCTGTCCGCGCGTGAGGTGGCGTTCTTCGCACCCTTGGTGGCCATTGTCATCATCATGGGCGTCTACCCGGCCAGCTTCCAGAATGTCTACAACCCGACGGTCGAGAAGATCCTGGCCGACCATCAGGCGTCGCTGAAGGCGGCGGGCCTGATCGAGGCCGGGGCTCCCAAGACCGCGGAATTGCGTACCGAAACCCCGGCGACCCAACCGGCGAGCGAGAACTGAGCCATGGCAACTTTCCCTGATCTGGCCCCGGCCCTGCCCGAAATCTTCCTGGCCTGCGCGAGCATGGCCCTGTTGATGATCGGCGTGTTCCGGGGTGAAGGCAGCCTGCGCCTCGTCTCCTGGCTGACTGTCGCCTCCTTCATCGCCACCGGCTTCCTGTTGTTGCAGGGGCCGGAGGGCCGGAATGTCACCTTCAACGGCCTGTTCGTCTCCGACAGCTTCGGCACCTTTGCCAAGCTGCTGATCCTGATCGCCTCGTCGTTGGCCGTCATCCTGTCGGTCAATTACCTGGAGAAGGAGCGGGTGGCTCGGTTCGAATATCCGGTGCTGATCGCGCTGGCCACGCTCGGCATGCTTGCGATGGTGTCGGCCAATGACCTGATCTCGCTCTATGTCGGGCTGGAGCTGCAGTCGCTGGCGCTCTACGTCATCGCATCCTTCAAGCGTGACGTGGCCAAGTCGACGGAAGCCGGCCTGAAATATTTCGTGCTGGGCGCCCTGTCCTCGGGTCTGCTGCTCTATGGTGCGTCGCTGGTTTATGGCTTTGCCGGCACCACCAGCTTTGACAAGCTGGCTGCCGTGCTGGAAGGCGGGGCGTCGGTCGGTGTGGTCATCGGCATGGTCTTCGTGGCCGCTGGTCTGGCTTTCAAGATTTCCGCCGTGCCGTTCCATATGTGGACGCCGGACGTTTATGAGGGTGCGCCCACCTCGGTCACGGCCTTCTTCGCCGTGGCGCCCAAGGTGGCGGCCATCACCCTGTTTATCCGCGTCCTGGTCGGTCCGTTCGGCGATCTGGCGATGCAGTGGCAGCAGGTGATCCAGTTCTGTGCCGGTGCGTCCATGATCATCGGTGCCCTGGGCGCCATCCAGCAAAAGAACATCAAGCGTCTGATGGCTTACAGCTCCATCGGCCATATCGGCTACGCGCTGGTCGGTCTTTCCGCCGGTTCGGAGGAGGGTGTGCGCGGTGTGCTGATTTACATGGCGATCTATCTGGCCATGAATGTCGGTGTCTTTGCCGTCATCCTGTCGATGCGTCAGTCGGGCCGCGCCGTGGAAGAGGTTGCCGATCTGGCGGGCCTGTCCAAGACCCATCCGATGCTGGCCTTTGCCATGGCCGTGTTCATGTGGTCGCTGGCCGGTGTGCCGCCGGCGGCTGGCTTCTGGGGCAAATGGGCGGTGTTCCTGCCGGCCATCCAGGCGGGCCTGTATCCGCTGGCCATTGTCGGCGTCATCGCTTCCGGTATCAGCTGCTTCTATTATCTGCGCGTCATCAAGGCCATGTACTTCGATGACGTGACGGAGCCGCTGGACCGTCCGACCCCGACCGCTGGTTTTGTGGTCGCCGGTGCCGCGTTGTTCGTGTTCCCGGTCTATATCGTGTTCCTGTCGCCGATCACCTCTGGTGCGGCGGCGGCCGCTGCCGCCCTGTTCGGGGCCCGGTAACCGGCATTCCGGCGATGCAGACCGGACAGAACCGATCTGATGAAACGCGGGCGGCCTTGCTGCCCGCGTTTTTTCATCTTCACAGCATCAATGAATGCAGCAGCACCAATGATCTGGCCAAGCAGCTGGCCGGTGACGGTGCGCCCGAAGGCACCCTAGTCTGGGCCCTGCGCCAGACCGCTGGCCGGGGCCGGCGTGGCCGGGCATGGAGTTCACAGCCCGGTAATCTTGCCTGTTCCCTGATCCTGCGGCCCGGAATGCCGGCGGGGCAGGCGGCACTGACCTCCTTCGTCGCCGCTGTCGCGGTGGGAGAGGCGGTGTCGGCCCTTGTGCCGGGCAAGGTCACCTTGAAATGGCCGAATGACGTGCTGGTCGATGGGGCCAAAATATCCGGCATCCTTTTGGAGTCCGAAGCGGGTCGTGGCGGATCGGTCGATTGGCTGGTCCTGGGTGTGGGCATCAATGTCCGGCATTTCCCGGAAGAGGCTTTATATCCCGCTAGCTCCTTGCTGGCCGCCGGGGCCGATGTCACGGTGGAACAGGTGCTGGCCGCCTATGCCGGCGCGTTCGACGCCTGGTACCACCGCTTCCTGACCCAGGGCTTCGCCCCCATTCGCGCGGCCTGGCTGAATGCGGCGCAGGGGTTGGGCGGGGCGGTGACTGTGCGTCTGCATGATGAGACATTTACGGGCCGTCTGATCGATATGGATGATGACGGTGTGCTGCTGGTCGATGTCGGCGGTACCATCCGCCGTGTCACGGCGGGCGACGTGTTTTTCCCCGGTGGAGGGAACTGAGATGCTTCTGGCCATCGATGCCGGCAACACCAATGTCGTTTTCGCCGTCTTTGACGGGGATGAGAAGCGGGCCCATTGGCGCATCTCTACCGACAGCCAGCGCACCGCCGACGAATATGCTGTCTGGTTGGTGACCCTTATGGCGATGAAGGGCATTACGCCCGCCGATATCAATGCCGCCATCCTGTCATCGGTGGTACCGTCACAGACCTATGCCCTCATCAAGCTGACCGAGGATCATTTCGGTTGCACACCAATGCGGGTGGGCGATCCGTCGGTCGATTTGGGGTTGGAGAACAAACTGCTGAACCCGCGTGAGGCGGGGGCCGACCGGCTGGTCAATGCCGTGTCGGCCAAGGCCTCCTACCCGGTGCCGCTGGTCGTCATCGATATTGGGACCGGCACCACCTTTGACGTGGTGGATGCCGAAGGGAATTTTGCGGGCGGCGTTATTGCCCCCGGCCCGGCCCTGTCGCTGGACGCGCTGCACCGGGTGGCGGCGCAGTTGCCCAAGGTCGATATTGCCAAGCCGGACGTTGCCATCGGGCGCGGCACGGTGGCGGCCATGCAATCGGGCATGTTCTGGGGCTATACCGGGATGATTGAAGGCATCCTGAAACGGATCATCGCCGAGCTGTCGCCTGATGGGCAGACGCCGGTAACGGTCATCGGCACGGGCGGTCTGGTCCGCCTGTTCGCCGAGGGCACCGACATGATCCACCATATTGATGGGGACCTGACGTTGCGGGGTCTCCGGTTGATCCATGCGCGCAACGCTGCTGCCAACTGAAACCAGGACCGAATGACGCAAGCAAAGCATCTGGAAACCAAGGATTTCGACCCGAAGGAACTGCATTTCGTTCCCCTGGGCGGGGCGGGCGAGATCGGGATGAACCTGAACCTCTATCATCACCAAGGCAAATGGCTGATGGTCGATCTGGGGGTTAGTTTCGGTGACGAAACGACCCCTGGCGTGGATATCATTCTGCCCGATACCAGCTTCATTGAGGATCGCCGCAGCGACCTTCTGGGCATCGTCGTCACCCACGCGCATGAGGATCACTTAGGCGCCATCCCGCATCTGTGGGAGGATCTGCGCGTCCCCGTCTGGTGCACGCCCTTCACCGCCAGCTTCCTGAAGGCCAAGCTGGTGGAAACCGGCCTGCAGAACAAGGTGCCGATCAACGTCATCCCGCTGGGTGGCAAGGCTAGCATCGGTCCTTTCGATCTCGAACTGATCAGCCTGACCCATTCGATCCCCGAGCCCAACGCCCTGGTCATCCGCACCAGCGCCGGTACGGTCCTACATACGGGCGACTGGAAGCTGGACCCCGATCCCGTCATCGGCCTGCTGGCTGATGAGGACGCGCTGAAAAAGCTGGGTCGCGAGGGCGTGACGGCCATGATCTGTGACAGCACCAATGCCATGGTGCCGGGCACATCGGGGTCGGAAGCGGCGGTTCAGGAAAGCTTCAAAGAACTGTTCGGACGTTTCACCGAAACCCGCATCGCCGTCACCTGCTTTGCCAGCAATGTCGCCCGCCTGCAATCCATCGCCACCGCTGCCCATGCCCATGGCCGACAGGTGGCGCTGGCGGGCCGGTCCCTGTGGCGCATCAATGAGGCGGCGCGTGCCAATGGCTATCTCTCCGATCTGCCGCCCTTTCTGACGGAACGGGAGGCGGGTTACGTCCCGCGTGAAAAGCTGGTGGTGATCTGCACCGGCAGCCAGGGGGAGCCGCGCGCGGCGCTGGCCCGTATCGCCAATGATGACCATCCCGATGTGGTGCTGGAACGGAACGACGTTGTCATCTTCTCTGCCCGTGAGATTCCGGGCAATGAGAAGGGCATCGCCAAGATCCAAAACGGCCTGATGCGGCAGGGCATTCAGGTGATCACGGCGGATGAGGAATTCGTCCATGTCTCCGGCCATCCGGCCCGCGATGAACTGGTACAAATGTATCAGTGGGTGCGGCCCAGGATCGCAGTGCCGGTGCATGGCGAACATCGCCATCTGACGGTGCATGCCGCCCTGGCGCGGGATTGTCAGGTGCCGGAAGTTGTGGTCCCCGATGACGGTATGGTCATTCGCCTGGGGCCGGGTCCTGCCGCCAATCTGGGTCATGTCCATGCGGGCAAGCTGTGTATCGATGGCAAGCGCATCGTGCCGCTGACCAACATGGCAATGAAAGGCCGGACCCGCATGGCGCAGGCCGGCGTCTCCATGGTCACCCTGGTCATGACGCCGCGCGGTGACCTGCTGGCCGATCCCAAGGTCACATCCATCGGCCTGCTGGAAGAGGATGAGGTTGATGAGGAGACGGCGGACCTGATCGCCCGCGTGCGCCTGGCCGTCGAGAACCTGTCCAAGGCGGCCCGCATGGATGATGCGCAGGTGAAGGACGCGGCCCGTGTGGCCATCCGCCGTTCCTTCAGCACCAGCCAGGGCCGTAAGCCCCTGACGGAAGTGCATCTGGTCCGTATCTGAGTATCGGGGTGGCGCGATTTGTCACGGGTGACGGCGGCGTCACCCGTGGCTATCTCTGGCACCAGAAGAAATTGCCGTAGGTCAGGTCGAGCGCGGCGCGCGAGCCCTGACAGGATTGGATTGAAAGCCTTTTCTGTCAGGGCGGCGCTCGCGCCGACCTGACCTACGGGGCAAACCATAAGAATGAGGAGAGGGCGATGATCGGCCGTTTGAACCATGTCGCTATTGTCGTGCCGGATCTGGCCGTGGCGGCGGAAACCTATCGCACCACGCTTGGCGCCAAGGTGTCAGAGCCGCTGGACCTGCCCGACCATGGCGTGACCACGGTGTTTGTCGAACTGCCCAACACCAAGATCGAACTGCTGCATCCCCTGGGCGACGGCAGCACCATCGCCAAGTTCCTGTCCAACAACGCGTCCGGCGGCATCCACCATGTCTGTTACGAGGTGGAGGACATCATCGCCGCGCGTGACAAGCTGAAGGCCGACGGCCTGCGCGTGCTGGGCGATGGGGAGCCGAAGATCGGCGCGCATGGCAAGCCGGTTCTGTTCCTGCATCCCAAGGACCTGTTCGGCACCCTGGTCGAAATCGAACAGGTTTGATGGCGAGAAGCGAGAGGATTGGATCATGGGTTGGGCAACCTGGGCCGCCATTTATTTCACCGTCTGGTGGACCGTCCTGTTCATGGTGCTGCCGTTCGGGCGCAAGCAGGAGGGCAACGCGCAGGAGGTCGGGCACCAGCCCGGCGCGCCCGCCCGTCCCATGATCATTAGGAAGTTCATCTGGACCTCCATC
>JAEMSB010000668.1 GCA_016463045.1 Niveispirillum sp. | reverse complement strand
GTCTGGCGGCACCGGTCATGGTCTTTGACATGTCGGTACCGGCCCCCGCCACGGCACCCGCGGCACCGACGGCATCCCCCACGGCGCCCGCCAATCCGGTTACCCCGACCGTGCCGGCGGCCCTGTCGGACAATGAAGCCTTCGCCATGCGGGTCGGCAATGGCGGGGTGGACACGGCCAGTGCTGTGCATGCCATTGCGCCGGCCACGACCGTGGCCCAGGGCGCTTTCATTCCCGCCGTTCTGGAAACCGCCATCGACAGCGACCTTCCCGGTTATGTCCGGGCATTGGTCAGCCAGGATGTACGGTCCTTTGATGGCAGCCGCGTGCTGGTCCCCCGCACATCCCGCCTGATCGGGCAGTATAAATCGGGTCTGCAGGCAGGTCAGAAGCGGGTCTATGTCCTGTGGACCCGGTTAATCCGGCCCGACGGCGTATCAGTGGCACTGGGGTCACCGGCGGTCAGCCAGGATGGCAAATCCGGTCTGTCGGGGGATGTCGATACGCATTTTGTCGAACGCTTCGGGTCGGCCACCATGCTGTCGGTGGTGGGCGCCCTGTCAGCCATCGGTAACGCCGCCCTGATCCTATCGGGATCACAGTCGGCGGCGGGCGTGGCGGCCCAGCGCGACAGCCAGATCCCGCCCACCATCCGTATCGATCAGGGGCAGCCGATCCGCGTCTTCGTGGCCCGCGATCTGGATTTCTCCCTTGTTGCCAACAGCGGAGGCCGGTCATGAATGCCAGTGTCGCCTTCCTGAATGATGCCGTCTATCTGTCGGAATATCTGATCCCGTTTCAGCCCTTGCTGGAGGATGAGCGGGTCACAGAGATCATGGTGAACAGGCCCGGTGAAATCTGGGCGGAACGGGCGGGTCGCGGCATGGACTGTCACCAGGACCCGCGCATCGACGATCAGTTGCTGCGCCGGCTGGCCGAACAGGTGGCGCGCCTGTCGAACCAGGGCATTAATCGCAATCAGCCGCTTTTGTCCGGTCGCCTGCCCGATGGGGCGCGGGTGCAGTTCGTGGCCCCGTCCGCCACGCGCGGCCACTGGGCCATGGCCATCCGCCGCCACCGGCTGGTCGATGTGCCGCTGTCCGCCTATGGCGCCCTGCCGCCGGCCCCCGATGATGGCTGGCGCGGGCGTGA
Organism: Niveispirillum sp.; assembly: GCA_016463045.1. Classification (GTDB taxonomy): domain Bacteria; phylum Pseudomonadota; class Alphaproteobacteria; order Azospirillales; family Azospirillaceae; genus Niveispirillum. Next base: position 1,137 of record JAEMSB010000668.1, on the reverse strand, counting down.
CCCGATGCAGGACCCCGCCGCCTATCTGGCCGCCGCCATCCGTGCACGGCGCACCATCCTGGTCAGCGGCGGCACCTCCACGGGCAAGACCACCTTCCTGAACGCCCTGCTGCGGCAGATGCCGGAACAGGAACGGCTGGTGGTGGTGGAGGATACGCCGGAAATCACCCTGTCCGCCCCCAACGCCCTGGGCCTGGTCGCTGTAAAAGGCGAGATGGGGGAGGCGCGGGTGACCGCCAACGACCTGTTGCAGGCTTCTCTGCGGCTGCGCCCCGACCGCATCGTGCTGGGTGAATTGCGCGGGGAGGAGGCGGTCAGTTTCCTGCGCGCCGTTAATACTGGTCATCCCGGCTCCGTCAGCACCATTCACGCCAACAGCCCCCAAGGTGCGTTGCAACAACTGGCCCTGATGGTGATGCAGACCGGGTTTAACCTGTCGGTCCAGGACACCATCGCCTATGCCCGATCTGTCGTGGATGTGATCGTGCAATTGGACCGGCGGAAGGGTGAGCGGGGCATCAGTGCCATTTGGGAAACGGCACAGGCCATTTGAAAGACCATCGGTACCGGACGGCCCCCCGTCATTACAGTCGGCATTTCACGCTGGCAGCGGCGCCTTCAATTGTGTATATGAGAATTTATTTCCATGTATAAGATGGGTGTCCGTTTTTTTGAATGCGGAGCCGGTCATGAAGGCAGTTGTCTGTGAGCAACCAGGGACCTTGTCGCTGGTCACCCGGCCCCCGCCGGTGCGGCAGACGGATGAGGTGCTGGTCCGTATCCGTTGTGTCGGATTATGTGGCACCGACTACCATATCTACGAAGGTAACCAGCCGTATCTGGCCTATCCACGGGTCATGGGCCATGAACTTGCGGGGGAGGTGGTGGAAGTCCCTGTCGGCTCGGCCCTTCGGCCCGGACAGACCGTCACCATCAATCCCTATCTGCCATGCGGAACCTGCCGCGCTTGCCGACGGGGGCGGCCCAACTGCTGTTCCGGCATACAGGTGCTGGGTGTCCACCGTGATGGTGGCATGTGCGAGTACCTGTCAGTGCAGGCCCATGCGGTCATTGATGCGACGGGGTTGACCCTGGAACAGGCCGCGATGGTAGAATTCCTGTCCATCGGCGCCCATG
>JAEMSB010000176.1 GCA_016463045.1 Niveispirillum sp. | reverse complement strand
CCCATGCACCCCCATCGCCCCCGCCCATCGGCGCAGCAGCGTTGACTCTGGCCGCCACATCCCTATCTTCCACCGCTTAAACGGCTGGCTTTTGCCATCCCGTGCCCTTTGTCATGCGGAAAGGCTCCCTCACGGGGGTGACGGCGTTGAAGAAGAAGCTGTTCATCAAGACCTATGGCTGCCAGATGAATGTCTATGACAGCGACCGTATGGCCGATGTCCTGGCACCCCTGGGGTATGAGCCGACGGATCAGCCCGACGGCGCCGACATGGTGATCCTGAACACCTGCCACATCCGCGAAAAGGCATCGGAAAAGGTCTATTCCGAACTGGGGCGCATCCGGCATTTGCAGAATGAGAAGGCGGCGGACGGCGGGCGCATGGTGGTGGCCGTGGCCGGCTGTGTGGCGCAGGCCGAGGGCGCGGAGATCATGATGCGCGCCCCGCATGTGGATATGGTGTTCGGGCCGCAGACCTATCACCAGCTGCCCGAAATGGTGACGCGTGCCGTGCGCGGGGCCGGCGGGGTGGTGAATACCGACTTCCCCGTCGAGAGCAAATTCGACCTGCTGCCCGAGGAAAGCGCCAAGCCGCAGGGGCCGGCGGCGTTCCTGTCGGTGCAGGAAGGCTGTGACAAGTTCTGCACCTTCTGTGTCGTCCCCTATACGCGCGGGTCGGAATATAGCCGCCCGGTGGGCCAAGTGCTGAACGAGGCGCGGCGGCTGGTGTCGCATGGCGTGCGGGAGATCACCCTGCTGGGCCAGAATGTGAACGCGTTTCATGGCGAGGCGGCGGATGGCAGCGTCTGGGGCCTGGGGCGGCTGATCCGTGCGCTGGCGGAAATCGACGGGCTGGAGCGCATCCGCTACACGACCAGCCACCCGCGCGACATGGATGATGACCTGATCGACGCGCACGGGACCGTACCGCAGCTGATGCCCTTCCTGCATCTGCCGGTACAGTCGGGCAGCGACCGCATCCTCGCGGCCATGAACCGCAAGCATACGGGCGATGATTACCGCCGCCTGATCGACCGGCTGCGCGCGCGCCAGCCTGATCTGGCCCTGTCGTCGGATTTCATCACGGGCTTTCCGGGTGAGACGGATCAGGATTTTGCCGACACGCTGCGCCTGATTACCGATATCGGCTTTGCCCAGGCCTACAGCTTCAAATATTCCGCCCGTCCCGGCACGCCCGCCGCCGGTCTGGAAGGCCGTCAGGTGGACGAGAAGGTCAAGGATGAGCGGTTGCAGGCCGTGCAGCAGTTGCTGAACGCCCAGCAGGTAGCCTTCAACCAGACCATGATTGGCCGGAACCTGACAGTTTTGTTTGACCGGGTGGGCAAGCTGGAGGGTCAGCTGCTGGGCCGCAGTGCCTATATGCAGTCGGTCTATGTCCAGGCCCCGGCCCGGTTGATGGGCCAGATGGTGGAGGTGCATGTCACCGGGGCCTTCGCCAACAGTCTGTCCGGCCATGTCGTGACCGGTGAAACCATGACCCAGGCCGCCCGTCCGGCGGTGGAGGCGCACGCTTGACCAATCTGGAACTGTCGTTCGACGATAACCGCCTGCTGCCGCTGCTGTTTGGGGAGCATGGCCAGTTCCTGACCCGGCTGGAAAAGCAGACAGGCACGCGGCTGGTGTCGCGCGGCAATGTTCTGTCCATCGCCGGCGGGGATGAGTCGGCGCAGGCCGCGCGTGCGGCCATCCTGGCATTGTGGGACCGGGTGAAGGCCGGCATGCCCGTGGGGCCGGGGGAGGTGGATGCCGCCGCCCGTCTGGCCATCAGTGCCGACGTGCAGACCAGTGGCAATGCGCTGGCCCAACTGTCGGACCCGCGCGCTGGCCTGAAGACCAAGCGCCGTACCATCACCCCGCGCAGCGCAACCCAGGCCCGGTACCTTGAGGCGCTGGCCGAGAGCGAACTGGTGTTTGGCCTTGGCCCTGCGGGCACGGGCAAGACCTATCTGGCCGTGGCGCAGGCGGTCAGCCTGCTGATGCAGGGTTCCATCGAACGCATCATCCTGTCGCGTCCCGCCGTGGAGGCGGGGGAGCGTCTGGGCTTCCTGCCCGGCGACATGAAGGAGAAGGTGGACCCCTACCTTCGCCCGCTCTATGACGCGCTGCATGACATGCTGCCGGGGGATCAGGTCACAAAGCGGCTGGAGACCGGGGTCATCGAGGTGGCGCCGCTGGCCTTCATGCGTGGTCGCACCCTGTCCCACGCCTTCGTCATCCTGGACGAGGCGCAGAACACCACGCCCATGCAGATGAAGATGTTCCTGACCCGCCTGGGTGAGGGCAGCCGCATGGTGGTGACGGGCGACGTCACCCAGATCGACCTGCCCACCGGCCAGAAATCCGGCCTGCGGGAGGCGCTGACCATCTTGCGCGGGGTGGAGGGCGTGTCGTTTGTGGAGTTTACCGACCAGGATGTCGTGCGTCACCCGCTGGTGGGTCGTATCGTCCGCGCCTATGACGCGGCTGATCGCGCGCGGGAAGGGGCCTAGACATGCCGGATCGTGTTGAGATTGCGCTGTCCATTGAGGACGAGCGCTGGGAAGCGTCGGTTGCCGATGTGGAAATGCTGTGCGAGCGCTCGGCCCGTTCCGCCCTGGCGGCGGCGCATGCGCAGGACCCGGACTGGCTGCCCGGAGGCCCGATTGAGATGTCGGTGATCCTGGCCGATGACGATACGGTTCAGGAACTGAACAAGAATTATCGTGGTAAGGACAAGCCCACCAACGTCCTGTCCTTCGCCCTTTACGCTGATGGCGGCGATGATGAGGGCTTTGAGAACGAAGAACAGGACGAAGAAGAGCTTGGCGACGAGCCTGATGACGGCGATGTGGAATTCCTGTCGCCAGAGGCTCCGGTTCCTGTAATATTGGGCGATGTGATTCTGGCGTTTGAAACGGTGGAACGCGAGGCGCGTGAGCAGCGCAAAGCCTTTGCTGACCATCTGGCCCACCTTGTGACCCACGGCGTTCTGCATCTCCTGGGTTACGACCATATTGAGGATTCCGAGGCCGAACAGATGGAACGGCTGGAAACCCAGATCCTGTCGGGGCTTGGTATCGCCGACCCCTATGCCGGGCTGCCGGAAGGACACCGCGCGCCTGATGATCCCGGCGGCTCCGCCGCTTATGATCCGGGGGACACCTCCCCGGACCCGTCCCCTTAACCCAAGAAAGATGATGGCCGACCTCAGCGACAGTCGATCGCCCCGCGAAGACGGGGCGGAAGAAAATGGAACCCTCGCCCAGCACCTGCGTGGCTGGCTGCGATCAATCCTCGGGGTACGCGGCGGTGACACGCTGCGCGACACGATTGAGGAACTGATCGAGGAGACGGGACCCAAGGAGCCCTCCATGGCGGAGGGAGAGCGGGCCTTGCTCGCCAATATCCTGAAACTGCGCCATCGCACCGTGGCCGATGCCATGGTACCGCGTGCCGATATTGTCGGCGTGCCCATGGACATTACCCTGCCCGACCTGATCAAGCGTTTCTCCGAAGAAGCGCACAGCCGCATGCCCGTGTACCGGGAGGAGCTGGATGACGTGGTCGGCATGGTCCATATCAAGGACGTTCTGGCCTGTGTGGCCGGTGCCCGCAGCTTTGACATGCAGGCCATCACCCGCGAAGTGATGATCGTCGCCCCTTCCATGCCCGTTCTCGACCTGCTGCTGAAGATGCGGCAGAAGCGCCAGCATCTGGCGCTGGTGGTTGACGAGTTCGGCGGCATCGACGGTCTGGTTTCCATCGAGGACCTGGTGGAAGAGATCGTAGGCGAGATCGAGGACGAGCATGATGACGCAGCGGCAAGCGCCCTGACCCCGCGCGCCGACGGTACCGTCGATGTCGATGCCCGTATCCCGGTGGAAGAGTTCGAGGCGCAGCTGGGTCGCTATTTCGACGCGGATGAGTTGGAGGATGTCGACACGCTGGGCGGGCTGGTCTTTGCCATGGCTGGTCGCGTGCCTTCGCCCGGTGAGGTGCTGAAGCATCCGGGTGGGTTGGCTTTCGAAATTCTGGATGCCGATCCGCGTCGCATCAAGATGCTGCGCGTCCACAATCTCGTCACGAACAAGGACGATGATGCGGACGAGCCCCAGCGGGCGGTTGGGTGACGCCTGCCCTGATCCGCAGGTCTGCGCGTCTCCACCCTCTGTCCGGATAGCCTTATGACCCAACCAGCCGTTTCGCCCCGTCTCGCCATACTGGCCGGTCGGGTCACCGATTTGCGGGGGTGGCGGCGGTTGGGGGTGTCTGCGCTGGCCGGTGCGGTGGCGACCTTGGCGCTGCCGCCGGCCCATATCCTGCCCCTGCTGTGGCTGGCCTTTCCGCTGTTGATCTGGCTGTTGCGCGGATCGGATCGGGGCCGGACTGACTTTGCCATCGGCTTTGCCTTTGGTGTCGGCCATCACGTACCGGGCCTGTACTGGATCAGTGCGGCCCTGTTCACCGATATTGGCCGCTTCTGGTTCATGCTGCCCTTTGCCCTGCTGGGGCTGCCGGCGCTGCTGGGCCTGTTCCTGGGTGCAGGCACCGCTGCCTTTGGCTGGGCCCGGCGGCGGTTCGGCCTGACCGGGTGGGTGGAAGCGGTGGCGCTCGCGCTGACCTGGGTTGCCGTGGAATATGCGCGCGGGCATCTGTTCACGGGCTTTCCCTGGAACCTGCTGGGCTATGGCTGGGTGTCGGTCCTGCCGGTGCTTCAGTTTGCATCCGTGGCCGGCATCTATGGCCTGTCGCTGCTGACGGTTCTGGTGGCGGCGCTGCCGGCGACGTTGGCGGGGCCAAGGCCTTCCTGGCGACCGGCCCTGGCTGGTGTGGCTGTTCTGGCGCTGGTGGCCGGCTGGGGTGGCTGGCGCCTGGCGGGACAAGGGCTGGGCGATGTGCCCGGCGTCATGCTGCGTGTTGTGCAGCCCAATATTCCGCAGGCACTGAAATGGAAGGAAGAGGCGAAGATCAATAATCTACGCCACCTGATTTCCATGTCCGGTGCGGAGGGGTGGGATCGCATCACCCATGTCATCTGGCCGGAAACGGCGGTGCCTTATTTCCTGTCTTCTGACAGTTCCAATGCCGATCAGCAGCCGCTGATCCGACTTTTGACACAGATAGCACCGCCGGGCGGCGCCTTGATTACCGGCGGTAACCGGCTGGCCATGGATGCCGCCGGCAATTATGTCTATTTCAACAGCCTTTTCGCCCTGACGCAGGGCGGGCAGGTTGCAGCCAGTTTCGACAAGTTTCACTTGGTGCCGTTTGGCGAATATTTACCGCTGCGTGCCCTACTGCCCAAAGGCATGAAGGCCGTGGCGGCGGGAGCGGATTTTTCCGCCGGCCCCGGTCCGCAGGCGCTGTCACTGCCCGGCGCACCCACGGCCAGTCCGCTCATCTGTTACGAGGTGATATTTCCAGGTGCGGTGATGCCGCGTGGGGGAGAACGCCCGCACTGGCTGCTGAACCTGACCAATGATGCCTGGTATGGACAGACCGCAGGGCCCCACCAGCATTTTGCCATTACTGTCGTGCGGGCGGTGGAGGAGGGGGTGCCCTTGGTACGCGCCGCCAACACCGGCATCTCGGGTGTTATCGACGCATACGGGCGAGTCAGGGGCAGTATACCGCTCGGTGATAGCGGAAATCTGGATATTTCACTACCGCAGCGCGCCGTTTTCGTGCCATTGTATGCAGACTTTGGTGATCTAGTTCCCGCCCTGATGTGGCTGGGCCTGTTACTGGCCGTCGTCGTGAAGGCGCGCCGCCGGATGACGGCCTGATGCCGGCTTCACAGTGAGTTATGGGATGATGCGTGCATATGTCCTTCTGGATACAGGCATGGATGTGCAGCATACCAAAGAATAGAGGTTAATTGCTTGACGACATGCAAACGTATGTCGCAGGATCGGGATAACGCCATTCTGGAGGTTGTCCGCATGCAAACCGAAACCCGTGGCCGTCGTGGTGGCGGTCGACCCAAGCTCGGCAAGCCGAATCCCATTGATGTTCATGTCGGTGCACGTGTGCGTCTCCGCCGTACTTTGCTGGGCATGAGCCAGGAAAAGCTGGGCGAGGCGATCGGCCTGACCTTCCAGCAGGTTCAGAAATATGAGCGCGGTGCCAACCGTATCGGCGCTTCCCGCCTGTTCGACCTCAGCCGCGTGCTGGACGTGCCGGTCTCCTTCTTCTTCGATGACATGCCGCATCCTGATGGTTCACCGAACCCGGCCCCGACGCCGATGCCGGAGGCGGGCGAGCCCGATCCGATGGCCAAGCGTGAGACGCTGGAACTGGTCCGGGCCTATTATCGGATTACCGATCCGGCCGTGCGTAAGCGCATCTTCGAACTGACGAAGGCTGTTGCCGGCCCTGCCGACGCCGGCTGATCGGATGCAAGGGGCGGCGAAGCTGTTCGGTTAGACCTTCGCCTGCACCCTTGACCCTTCTGTAAAAGATTGCGACAAACACGCGGCCCCAATCACTCTGGGGCGGCGTGTTTTTTCATGCCCGGAAACAGATCAGCTGAGGCGACCCAAGTGGCCAAGTCGAACTACGTCTTTACGTCCGAATCCGTGTCCGAAGGTCATCCGGACAAGGTCTGTGACCGTATCTCCGACGCTGTCGTCGATCTCTACTTGGCGGAAGATCCCGTCGCCCGCGTGGCGTGCGAGACGCTGGCCACCACCAACCGCATTGTGATCGCGGGTGAGGTGCGTGGCCCTGGCAGCCTGTTGAAGAAGGTCGAGGAAGTGGCCCGCGAGGCCGTCCGTGACATCGGCTATGAGCAGAAGGGCTTCCATTGGGCCACAGCCGAGGTTGCCGTCCATCTGCATGCACAGTCCGCCGACATCGCCGTCGGCGTTGATGCCGCCGGCAATAAGGATGAGGGGGCGGGCGACCAGGGCATCATGTTCGGTTACGCCTGCACCGAGACGCCGGCCCTGATGCCGGCACCGATCTATTACAGCCATCAGCTGCTGAAGAATTTGGCCCAGGTGCGCCACTCTGGTGCGACCCCCTGGCTGGGCCCCGATGCCAAGAGCCAGTTCTCGCTCCAGTACCGCGATGGCAAGCCGGTGGGCGCCACCTCTGTGGTTCTGTCCACCCAGCATTCCGAGACGGTCAGCCAGGAAGAGATCCGTGAGACGGTGCGCAAGCATGTCCTGGATGTTCTGCCCGAAGGCTGGATGTGCCCGGAAGAGGCGTTCTATGTGAACCCGACGGGCCGGTTCGTGATTGGTGGTCCCGATGGCGATGCCGGCCTGACCGGTCGTAAGATCATCGTGGATACCTATGGCGGTGCTGCACCGCATGGCGGCGGCGCCTTCTCCGGCAAGGACCCGACCAAGGTTGACCGTTCCGCCGCCTATGCCGCGCGCTATCTGGCCAAGAACGTTGTTGCTGCCGGTTTGGCCGACAAGTGCACCATCCAGCTCAGCTACGCCATCGGCGTTTCGCATCCGCTGTCGGTCTATATCGATACCGCCGGCACCGGTCGTGTGGATGAGGACAAGCTGTCCGATGTGCTGCGCCAGCTGATGAACCTGTCCCCCCGTGGCATCCGTGAGCATCTGAAGCTGAACCGTGCCATCTATGCCCGCACGGCGGCCTATGGCCATTTCGGTCGTGAGCCGGATGCCGATGGCGGCTTCAGCTGGGAGAAGACCGATCTGGTTGCCGATCTGAAGTCGGCGTTTGGCGCCTGATCCTTTCGGGCGGCTTTTTGTCCGCCCGGCACCATATTGGCAGCGGCCCGCCTACCCGGCGGGCCGTTTGCTATTCCGCCCATCTGTTGAACGATCCGAGTCGCACCATGTCCGAGGACAGCATCCCCCACCGTAAGGTTCTCTATGGCCGCCGTCTGGGCCGTCCCCTGCGCAAGCAGCGGCTGGAGGTGATGGAGACGCTGCTGCCGAAGATGAAGCTGACGGCGCCGGCCGACGGGGAGCGTCTGGATCCTGACAGCCTGTTCGACACGCCCAAGCGCGACCTGTGGTTCGAGGTTGGCTTCGGTGGAGGGGAGCATCTGGCCTGGCAGTCGGAATGCAATCCCGATATCGGCTTCATCGGCTGTGAGCCCTTCATCAATGGTGTCTCGTCCCTGCTGAAGCATGTGGCGGAGGCCGGCCAGACCAATATCCGCGTCGTTCCCGACGATGCGCGCCCCATCCTGGATGCGCTGCCCGACGCGTCGGTGGGCCGTGCCTTTGTGCTGTTCCCTGACCCCTGGCCCAAGGCGCGTCATGCGTTTCGCCGGTTCATCGGACCGGTCAACCTTCCGCGCTTGGCCCGCGTCCTGAAGGATGGGGCGGAGCTTCGTATCGCATCGGATGATCCGCAGTTGCAGCGCTGGATGCTGGAGCATAC
>JAEMSB010000667.1 GCA_016463045.1 Niveispirillum sp. | reverse complement strand
GATCGAAACCTGGATGCGCGACCCCTATGCCATCTATGCGGCCAAGGTGCTGGACCTGTCCGCCCTGGACCCCATCGATGCCGATCCGGGGGCGGCGGAGCGGGGGGAGATCATCCACAAGGCGCTGGACCTGTTCGTCCGACAATATCCCGACGCGCTGCCGCCCGACCCGCTGGGCGCGTTGATCGCCATCGGGCGCGGGACGTTCGGCGACCTGCTGGACCAGCCGGGCGTGGCCGCTTTCTGGTGGCCACGATTTGAACGGGTGGCGGAATGGTTCGTGACGCAGGAGACGGAGCGGCGGCGCACCGTCAAGCCGCTGGCGACCGAAGTGACCGGCCGCATCACCCTGCCCGGCCCTGGCGGCGACTTCATCCTGACGGCCAAGGCCGACCGCATCGACCGCACACCCACCGGCGGTTTGGTCCTGATCGATTACAAGACGGGTACACCGCCCACGGGCAAGGAAGTGCGGCTTGGCAAGGCCCCGCAATTGCCGCTGGAGGCGCTGATCGCCAGCTGGGGCGGGTTTGAGCATCTGAAAGCCGCCGCCGTGGATGGGCTGGAATATTGGCGCCTGTCGGGTGGCGACCCCGCCGGCACTATCCAGGTGCTGAAGGAAGACCCGGCGGCCCTGGCGGTGGAAGCGCGCGAAGGCCTGCTGGACCTGATCCACCAGTTCGATGATCCCGACATGCCCTATCACAGCCAGCCGCGCCCTGCCTGGGCCCCCAAATATACCGATTACGCCCACTTGGCCCGGATCAAGGAGTGGTCCGCCGGCGGCGGGGGAGAGGCAGAGGGGTAAGGGATGAACGACGAAATCCGGCAACTGGCCGAACAGCTTCTGACCCAGGGCGAGACCGTCTTGTCAGACCGGGAACGCCGCGTGCTGTCCCGCATCGCCCACCGTCAGGCCATTTCCCGCAACTGCCATTCCGACTTCGAAGCCTCCATGACCTTCGGTGACCGGTTGGCTGACAAGGTGGCGTCGGTGGGTGGGTCCTGGTCCTTTGTGATCGGATTCGGCATCTGCATGGCGGTCTGGATGGCGCTGAATGCCGCCATCTGGGGTTTCGCCTGGGACCCCTATCCGTTCATCCTGCTGAACCTGATGCTGTCCACCCTGGCCGCCTTACAGGCCCCCATCATCATGATGTCGCAGAACCGGCAGGCCGCGAAGGACCGCATCCAGGCCAACATGGACTACGAGATCAACCTGAAGGCCGAGTTGGAGATTATGGCCCTGCACGAAAAACTGGACCGGCTGCGAACAGATGAGCTTGAAGCCCTACTGCGCCAGCAGAAGGAGGAAATTTCCCTACTGCGGGCGGCGGTGGAAAAGCTGGGGCAGTAGAGGGTACCTCTTACCCCTGCTCCAGCTCCGCCCCCCAATATTCGGCACTGGTCATCGAGGGCGGGAAGGCAGCGCCCGGCAAATCCTCACCCGGATCAGCCGCCACCTCATCGCCCAGATCATCGTAGGATAGAAAATCACGCCAACTGTCATGCAGGAAGGTGGGCGGGAAATTGCGGCCATTTTCCTGCAGCTCGTACGCCGTGGGGGCGAACGGTTCCTGCATCGGGTGCATGCCGCACTGGCTGGGCATATGGCTGCCCTTGACCAGATTGCAGGCTGAACAGGAGGTGACGACATTGTCCCAACTGGTCCGCCCGCCCCGACAACGCGGGATGACATGGTCGAAGGTCAGTTCATGGGTGGGAAACCAGCGCCCACAATACTGACAGGTGAACCGGTCGCGCAGAAAGACATTGAAGCGGGTGAAGGCGGGCCGCCGCGTGGCGGGCACATATTCCTTCAGCGAAATGACACTGGGCAACCGGATTGCCAGCTGTGGCGACCGGACCACGCGGTCATAGTGGGAGACAATGTTGACGCGGTCCAGGAACACGGCCTTGACCGCATCCTGCCATGACCAGAGCGAGAGCGGGAAATAGCTGAGCGGACGGAAATCCGCATTCAGCACCAAGGCAGGACACCCATCATAAGGTGGTGACAAGTTGCACCCCCAAGCGCCGTTCCGTCGGTGTTCCCGACCCCCGGAGCCCCGCCTTCTTCCACCCGTCAGGACCCTTTCAGGACCATCGGCATCGGGCGGCGGACAGGTTGGCGGCAGGCCGGAACGTCGGGCATCTTGATATAACGGCCCGACCCCTTCTGGCAACCCGCCCGGCATGTGTAATCCGCAATTATCACGCGCCTGCAATAGAAACGACACGCAAGCCCTTGTGGTCGCTTGGCTTGTGACCCGCCACCCATTGGGGGTATATG
>JAEMSB010000666.1 GCA_016463045.1 Niveispirillum sp. | reverse complement strand
GGCGGCGGGGTAATCAGTGCCAGCGACGGGAAATAGGTCCGGTAACGAGCGCTATCCCGTGTCAGCAGTGGCAGACCGGAAACAGCCGCATGTGCGCCGATAAAGAAGTCGGGCAGGACACCAGTGCGGCTACCGCCGGCCGCCCGGTATTTCTGAAAAACCTTGCCGGCCAGAAATAGGGCAGCGCGCGGCATTTCCATCACGGTGATGCCGGCTTGCCGCAGCACCTCATCCAGATCCTCAATGCGTGCAAACCTGACGGATAGCTCGGCATATACCACACCGTTGCTAACCAATTGCCCTCGTATTGAGGCTCTGTCGAGTTCTCTGATCGACCAATCGGCCCAGGTCGGATCGTCCGTAACGACATCCAGCAGGATATTGGTATCGACGAATGTCACGCTGCACTGTCTCCGCGTGTCAGCGCCATGATTTCATCGGTGCTGAGACCAGGGCCGGCTTGCCCGCGTAAGCCTTCAAACCGGCTGATGATCCGCTGATCCCCGCGCTTTATCAGCACGACACGGCCATCCGGCATCAGCTCGAAATCAACCTCGCTGCCGGGCTTAAGGTCTAACCGGTCACGGATGGGTTTTGGAATGGTGACCTGTCCCTTGATGGTGATGGTGGTCGCCATGGGGCACCTCGGTATTACCGGATACGTTACGGGTATTACTTAGCATAGGGGTGCAGAAACAAAAACCCCCGCCGGATCGCTCCGGCGGGGGTCTTCGCATTCAAGCCTGATTGGCTGAACGACGTTGGACTTAGAAGTCCATGTCGCCCATGCCGCCCATGCCGCCCGGGCCACCGGCCGGAGCGGACTTCGGGGCGGGCTTCTCGCCGATCATGGCTTCCGTCGTGATCAGCAGGCCGGCGATGGAAGCGGCGTCCTGCAGGGCAGCGCGCACAACCTTCGTCGGGTCGATGACGCCGAACTTGAACATGTCGCCATATTCGCCGGTCTGGGCGTTGAAGCCGTGGTTGGTGTCAGCCTGCTCCAGCAGCTTGCCGACGATCACCGAGCCGTCGAAGCCGGCATTCTGGGCGATCTGACGGACCGGGGCCTGAAGGGCCTTGCGGACGATGTCCACACCGAACTTCTGATCCGGGCCGTTGGTGGCCAGGGCTTCCAGGGCCTTGGTGGCGTACAGCAGGGCCACGCCGCCGCCGGCGACGATGCCTTCCTCGACCGCGGCGCGGGTGGCGTGCATCGCGTCGTCAACGCGATCCTTGCGCTCCTTCACCTCGACCTCGGTCGCGCCGCCGACGCGCAGAACCGCAACACCGCCGGCCAGCTTGGCCAGACGTTCCTGCAGCTTCTCACGGTCATAGTCGCTGGTGGTCTCTTCGATCTGGGCCTTGATCTGGGCGATACGGGCCGTGATGTCGTCCTTGGAGCCTTCACCATCAACGATGGTGGTGTTGTCCTTGGAGATCGTCACCTTCTTGGCGCGGCCCAGCATGTCCAGGGTCACGTTTTCCAGCTTGATGCCCAGGTCTTCGCTGATGACCTGGCCGCCCGTCAGGATGGCCATGTCTTCCAGCATCGCCTTGCGGCGGTCACCGAAGCCCGGAGCCTTCACGGCGGCGATCTTCAGGCCGCCGCGCAGCTTGTTGACCACCAGCGTGGCCAGGGCCTCGCCTTCCACATCCTCGGCCACGATGACCAGCGGACGCGACGACTGCACCACGGCTTCCAGCACCGGCAGCATGGCCTGCAGACCCGACAGCTTCTTCTCGAACAGGAGAATGTAGGGATTCTCCAGGTCGGCGATCATCTTGTCGGCGTTGGTCACGAAGTACGGCGACAGGTAGCCGCGGTCGAACTGCATGCCTTCGACGACATCCAGCTCGGTCTCCAGGCTCTTGGACTCTTCGACCGTGATCACGCCTTCGTTGCCGACGCGGGCCATGGCTTCGGCGATCTTGGCGCCGATGAAGGCCTCACCATTGGCGGAGATGGTGCCGACCTGGGCGATCTCGTCGTTGGTGGTGACCTTACGGGAACGGGCCTGGATGTCGGCCACGACGGTGGCAACAGCCAGATCGACGCCGCGCTTCACGTCCATCGGGTTCATGCCAGCGGCGATGGCCTTCGCGCCCTCACGGACGATGGCCTGGGCCAGCACGGTGGCGGTGGTGGTGCCGTCGCCGGCCAGATCGGCCGTCTTCTGCGCCACTTCCTTCACCATCTGGGCGCCCATGTTCTCGAACTTGTCAGACAGTTCGATTTCCTTGGCGACCGAGACACCGTCCTTGGTGATGCGGGGAGCGCCGAAGCTCTTCTCGATCACGACGTTGCGGC
>JAEMSB010000175.1:7967-8445 GCA_016463045.1 Niveispirillum sp. | reverse complement strand
GTCTTCTGACAGGGTGACGCCGCTGCTGAAGGTACCGTCACGGCTGTCGAACAGGCACTGGCTGGTAATGGCGTCCTTCACGCCATTGAACAGCCAGATGGAGGCGCGGCTGGACCCGACATGCTCCACAATATCCTGACAGATGGCGCGATAGAGATCGTCCAGCGTATCGGGGTTGGCACGAAAAGCGGTCAGGGCGGCGCGGGCGCGGTCCATGGTCTGTTTCCTTGATTGCTGCGGTGCATCAAGGTTAACAAGCGGCCCGACAAAACGCAGCCTATGCGGGCGTATAGGTCGTCAGGTCTGTGCCGCCACCAGCCCCACAATGTCGATCGACAGCACCACCTCGCCCGCCTGGTTCCACATCTCCCGGCGGAACTTCACGATCCCCCGCCCGCCCTTGCGCGACGGGGTCAGTTCCAGGATCGTGTCGGTCAGGGTCAACTCATCCCCTGCCCTGACCGGCTTCTGGAACTTC
>JAEMSB010000175.1:3380-7957 GCA_016463045.1 Niveispirillum sp. | reverse complement strand
ATGACCCAGGATATAGGAGAGCGAGATCGTATAGCCGCCGCTGGCGATCAAACCGCCGAAATGCGTCTGGGCCGCCGCGTCCTCGTCCACATGGAAATCCCAGGGATCGTAGCGGCGGGCGTAATCCAGCATCGCCGCGCGGTCCACGGTCAGGGTGCGTGAGCGCTGGACCTCGCCCACGGCCAGATCATCGAACCAGGTGCGGTTATCCATCACGATGCCGCCGCGTCCCCGCCATCCTCGGCGTGCTGATGCTTCATGATCACCGGGATCTGGGCCATGGAGAAGACGAGCGACAGCGGCATGATGCCGAAGACCTTGAAATTTACCCACATCTCCGTGCCGAAATTGCGCCAGACCACTTCATTCAGCACGGCCAGAACCAAGAAGAACCAGGCCCAGCGGACCGTGAGGATGCGCCAGCCTTCATCTGTCAGGTCCAGGGCCGCGCCCAGCACCACCTTCAACAGGTTACGCTTGCACGCCATGCCAACGAACAGGCTGGCGGACAACAGCAGATTAACGACCGTCGGCTTGATCTTGATGAATAGCTCATCATTCAGCCATAGCGTCAGGCCGCCAAACACCAGCACGAAGAAACAGCCCACCAGCGGCATCACCGGCAGGCGGCGTTCCAGCAGCCAGTTGACGGTCAGCGCCACCGTGGTGGCAACCATGAACACGCCCGTACCGACCATCAGGCCGTAACGGGTGTTGATGACGAAGAACAGGGCCAGCGGCCCAGCTTCGAGGGCGAGTTTCAGCAGCGGATTCATGAGGCAAAGCATGTACCCGGAACCGCGCCGACACGCCAGCCCCGGTTTCTATCGTACTGCGGCGAAACATCGCTTTCCCCGCGGCGCCGGAACGGGTAAAGGCGAGGTGTCAGCAAGCACATGACGCGGGGGAGAAGGCCGATGATACGCGCCTACCGCATGATCGAGGGTCGAAACGAACCGCTGGACGGCGTGCCGTCGGTGGAAGCCTTGCGACAGGCCTGCTGGATCGACCTGAATGCACCCAGCACCGCCGACCGGCAACTGGTGGAACAGACCTTCGGGATCGAGCTTCCGACGCGCGAAGAGATGCGCGGGATCGAGCTGTCGAGCCGCGTCTATCGCGAGGCGGGCGGCGCCTTCATGACGGCCACGGTCCTGTGCCGCGCCGATGCGCCTGTACCGGAAACGATGGACATCACCTTCGTCCTGACGGGCGATACCCTGATCACCCTACGCTTTGATGATCCCAAGCCCTTCTACGGCTTCCATAATCAGGTGACGAAGCAGGGCGTGCGGCTGGACAATGGTATCTCCAGCTTCCTGTCGCTGCTGGATGCCATCCTGGACCGCATCGCCGATGTGCTGGAAGGGGCGGGCCGCGACGTGACGGCGGTGGCCCGCGAACTGCTGATCGAGGGGCATACGGGTCATCTGAATTCTGATCAGCAGCATCTGCTGCTGAAACGCATAGCGCGCGCGCATGATCTGACAGCCAAGGCGCGGGAAAGCCTGGTCACCCTGACCCGCATCATCGCCTTCACGGGCACGGTGCGCGAACTGGCCAATGAAAAGACCCTGCGGGCGCGCCTGAAGACGCTGGGCCAGGATGCGCAGTCGCTGGCCGACTATACCGCCTTCCTGTCCTCCAACATCGCGTTTCAGCTGGATGCGCTGCTGGGCGTGGTGGGGATTGAGCAGAATAACATCGTGAAGATCTTCTCGGTCGCGGCGGTGGTGTTCCTGCCGCCGACCCTGGTGGCCAGCATCTATGGCATGAACTTCCATTTCATGCCGGAGCTGGACTGGCCCTATGGCTATCCGCTGGCCATCGCCCTGATGATCATCTCAGTGATCGTGCCGTTCCTGTTTTTCAAGCGGCGGGGCTGGTTGTAACCCTCATGCCGCCGCCTGCTTGCCCAAAAACGCCTCATGCGTCGGCATGCTGTCTGCTGCTTGCCGGATACGCGCCCGCATCGTCGCCATCCGGTCGCGCACCGTCGGCAACGGGTGCAGATCGACCAGCGGGTCATAGGTTTCGGGCATGATCCCCTGCCCGATCATCACCGCGATCCAGCTTGTATCGGTGAACAGGGCGCGGGCCCGCGTCGATACCCGGCCCCGTCGGCGGAACAGGTCGATCCGGCTTTTTAAACTGTCGGGAATATCCATCGTCCGGCAATGGTTCCAGAAGCTGCTGTCCGACCGTTCCGTCACATGATAGTGCAGGATCAGGAAGTCGCGCACCGCCTCGAACTCCGCCTGCGCCAGGGCGTTATATTCTCGCACCTCCGCCCCGTCGATCTGACGACCGGGGAAGAAATCCAGCAGCTTGGTGATGCCCGTCTGGATCAGGTGGATCGACGTGCTTTCCAGCGGCTCCAGGAAGCCTGACGCCAGACCCAGCGACAGGCAGTTCTTGACCCAAGCCTGTTTGCGCCGCCCCGTGACGAAGCGCAGCAGCTTCGGTTCGGCCAGCGCCTGCCCGTCAATATTGGCCAGCAGAACCTCGCGCGCCCGCTCCTCGCTGACATGGGCACTGCTGAAGACATGGCCGTTGCCGACCCGGTGGCGCAGGGGGATGCGCCATTGCCACCCGGCCTCCCGCGCGGTGGAGCGGGTAAACGGCGTGATGCGGCCATCGCCCGATGAAGGCACGGCCCAGGCCCGGTCGCAGGGCAGCCAATGCGTCCAATCCTCATACCCGGCCTTCAGGGCCTTTTCGATCAACAGGCCGGTAAAGCCGGTGCAATCGATAAAGAAATCGGCGGCCAGCCGCTCCCCACCATCACAGATCACGGCCTCGACAAACCCGTCTTCCCCGCGCAGGGCCACATCCACCACCTTACGGTCCAGGCGAATAACGCCCAGGCGTTCGGCATAGCGGCGCAGATAGTCGGCATAGAGGCTGGCATCGAAATGATAGGCGGAACCGACCACCGACATGATGTTGCGCGGGTCGGTGACGGGCGCCATATAGCGCCCCTGCTCCGCCATGATGGTGCAGAGCGAATAATCCTCCAGCCGCCCACCCTCGCCCATGGCGTTCAGGCGCAGCCAATATTGGTGCGTGTAGTTCGCATCCAGACTGGCGCCATGCACCCCGAACGGGTGGAAATAGGAATGGTTCAGCCGGGTCCAGTCGCGAAATTCAATGCCCAGCTTATAGGTACCCTTTGTATGGCGCAGGAAATCCGCCTCATCCAGGCCCAGCATATGGTTGAAGCCGCGAATGGCGGGGATCGTCGCCTCCCCCACGCCCACGGTGCCAATGGCACTGCTCTCCACCAGCTGGATGCGCGTATGGCGCCCCACGGCGCGGGCCAGTGCGGCGGCGGCCATCCACCCGGCCGTTCCACCCCCCACAATAAGGATGCTGCCCGGAAGATTGCCCGCCATGCCCGGTTTCCTTCCCCAGATGGCACCTGTTATCGGCGCCTTGTTCTTTGATAAATTTTCAAACGCCCCTCGCCCGTCTGATGGGCGAGGGGCAATAGTCACTCTACTCTACCTTACTCAGCCCCCAGCTTAAACCGGACGCCCGCCATGATGCGCTGCGAACCGGAGCTGTAGGTGAAGGGCAGGTTACCGAACTGCAGGTACTGGCTCTGGTCTTCCTTGGTCAGGTTGACCGCTTCCAGGGTCAGGCCGATCTGCTCGGTGACCTGATAGCCGATCTGCGCATCCAGCTGACCATAGGAACGGTTCCAGATGCCCAGCGTACGGGTGGTAGCACCGTCCGAGAAGCCGAAATTGCCCGCGAACGACTTGTTACGCCAGGTGTAGGAGACGCGCGCCTCCAGACCCTCATACTCGTAATAGACCTGACCATTGAAGGCGTGCTTGGCCACGCCGGGGATGGGCAGACCCTTGTCGAAATCGTTGAGGATCGGCGACTTGCTGTCGGAGAACGTATAGTTCACGTTGAAACCGGCTCCGAAATCAAAGGCATACTGGGCAGCCAGTTCAAAGCCCTTGATGCGGCCACCCTCGCCATTGACCGGGCGGGCGATGGGGGTGTTGCGCCCACCGGCCTGATCCATGACGAATTCGGGCTTGGTTTCGCTGCCGATGAAGCTGTCCACTTCCTTCCAGAAGCCGACGGCGGACACCAGACCCTGGCTGCCGAAATAATATTCGTAGCCCAGGTCAAACTGCGAGGCGCGGAACGGGTCCAGATCGGGGTTGCCGGCAGAACCGTTGGTCGCTTCAAACAGGTTGGTGGTCGGGTTGCGGGTGAAGTCGACGCGGAAACCACGGCCCAGATCGAACAGGTTCTGGCGGGCCACAACGCGCGAGGCGGCGAAGCGCACCTTCTGGCCTTCATCCAGGTCGAAGACCATGTTCAGGCTGGGCAGGATGTCCGTGTAGGACCGCTCATTGGCGATGGTCTCGCTGTCACGCAGAACGCCGTTCCAGCTGTCGGTACCCAGATAGACCGGGTCCGGATCGGTGGCGCGGTTCTGATAGACGGTGAGGTTGGTGTGGATCAGGCGGGCGCCGACATTGATGTGATAGCCGTCGCCCGGATCGCCGATATCGGCCATCAGGTAACCGGAATGGGTGCTCTCCTTCACGCGG
>JAEMSB010000175.1:0-3370 GCA_016463045.1 Niveispirillum sp. | reverse complement strand
GAAGGCGAACGGCAGGGTCGGAGACCGCGCCTGAATCCACTCCGCCCCATTCTTCATCTGGCTGCGATCCTGGACCAGGATCTTGCCGCCGACCATGTTGCCGGAAGAGAAGAAATTGTTGATCGTCTCCACGCGACCCGCCGAACCCGTGAAGGTCTGGAACGGAGTCAGGACCGGAGCGGAATTGCCGAAACGGTTGTTACAGCGGTTCGGAATACCGGGCGTACCGGCGGGCAGTTCGCATGACTTGAAGCCGATGGCGCCATCCATGAAGTACCCATAGGGCGTCCACTTCTGACCGAACTTGGTGCCGTCCAGTTCACCACGACCCGACAGGTTGGCCAGATAGCGGCCACGCTGATAATCGACATCGCGTGAGGCATAACGATAGCCGCCCGTCAGGGTGACATTGCCGGCGGGGATGAATTCCGGATCATATTCGCCGTCGGCGCGGACCGAATAATTCTCCAGATCGGCCCGATCACCGAACACCCAGTGCGACTTGAAATAGCCGTAGGCCGGGTTGGTGTACAGGTCCGGCGTGGTGGCCAGCGTCATCGACGGCAGCGTGCCGTTGCCATTGCTGTAGTTGAATCGGTAATTGGCCGGGGCCGCCGGATTGGCGGGCTTATGGCTGAAACCGGTCGGGCTGGTCGGGTCGGCTGTCGGCACGCCGTACTGCGTGTAACGGACGTCGTTGTTAGCGCTGTCAGAGAACAGATCGGCCTTGGCATAGGCACCGCGCAGCGAGCCGCGGAAATTGCCGCCGCCATCATATTTCAGCTTCAGGCCGAAATTGTCGCTGTCGATCTGGGAATTCTGGACATAGGAGATGGCTTCCGCCGAATTGGCGATCAGGGTGCCGTTGATCAGCACACCGTTCTCGTCAATCGTGTACGGCTTGGTGGTGTCCAGGCCGGGGCTTTCAATGGCGAACGGGAACTTCACTGACGCTTCCGACGTCAGGATGTCCAGTTCTGAATGGAACCACTCGCCCGACACTTCCACGCTGTCGGACAGTTGCACGGCACCGGCCAGCGAACCGCCGATACGCTTGCGGCTCTGCTCGCGGTCGGTCGCGTAGCGATATTCCGGCGCGTAATAATTCTTGGTGACGGTGGCCTTGTCACCACGGTCGGCAAAGCGCCAATTGCCGCGGTTCTGACCACCCAGAACGTCCGTCTGGCTGTTCTGCTTGTCATAGGACAGGGTGGCGATGAAGGCCGCCTTATCATCCCAATTGTAACCCAGCGCCAGCGCACCCAGCGGCTTCCAGCCGCCATCGGCACCCGACGACTTGGCCCCGCGCACGTTACCGGCGATGGTGTAGCCCTGGTCGAGCGCCAGCGGGTTGCGGGTCTTCAGGTTCACCGTACCGCCCAGGCCGCCTTCCAGCAGGCGGGCATTGGGCGACTTGTAGACATCCACGCCACCCAGCAGTTCGGACGGTACGCCTTCCAGGCTGTCATTGTTGCGGGTCTGGCCTTCACCCAGGGTGAAGATTTCCAGACCGGTCAGGAAAATCTCATCGTTCAGCAGCGTGACATTCTGGTCCAGACCACGGATGCGGACCTTGGTGCCCTGGCCATTGTCACGGTCGATCTGCACGCCCGACAGGCGCTGCAGGCTTTCCGCGATGTTCTGGTCCGGGAACTTGCCCATGTCCTCGGCGGTGATGGATTCGATGATCTCGTTGGAATTGCGCTTGGTCTGCAGCGCATTGGCCAGCGAGGCGCGGAAGCCGGTCACGATGATCTCTTCCAGCGTGCCTTCGGCGGCCGGGGCCGACGGGGCCGGGGCCTGCTGCGCCAGGGCAGGCACAGCCGCCGCCAGCGCGATAGCGGCAACGGAACCCAGATAGAATCCGGGCTTCAACTTGACGGACATTTTTTACCTCCCGTAAGGATTTAGCCTAAATAAGGCATTTTGATTTATTTAATGGG
Organism: Niveispirillum sp.; assembly: GCA_016463045.1. Classification (GTDB taxonomy): domain Bacteria; phylum Pseudomonadota; class Alphaproteobacteria; order Azospirillales; family Azospirillaceae; genus Niveispirillum. The sequence goes on along the minus strand of JAEMSB010000175.1, from coordinate 1,427 downwards.
AAACCATGACATGCGCCATCTGCGGCCCCATGTCAACCTCCTCCCCCTCAGCTCTGGGCGGCGAACCCTTCCTGGTGTGGCTCATCACCCGACGCACACCTTGTACAATATTGACAGCGCAGTCAATAGGCTTTGATAACGCTGTCATGATTTGGGCAGAGAGACTGGGCAATGAGGTATTCACATAAAATTGGCGGAAAATATGGCTTTACTTCGCACTCGCAGCGAAACACGCCCGTCCAAATTTCACCAACAGCTCAATTGACATCGCTGCCAATTGTGGATACAAAAATTTCCCTACCGGACCCCTTCGCACCGCGTAAAGCTTTGCGAAGGATGGCGGATTCATGATAGCGGTAACCGCGCCGCCCAATGAATGGGCGGGCCGGGTGACATATAGACATCAAGTCTGACAGCGTTGACAGAGATACCAGCGCGCCGATCCCCCTGCCCAGCCCAGTATCGGCCAGGGGCTCCGGCGAAATTGTAAGACTTGGGCGTTGACAGCCCGCCATGTTGGTGTCATTCCATCTGACAACGATGTCAGGACAAGGCTCGTCGGCGGGATCAAAAACCCCTGACGACAATGAACGAAAGCAGATTGGGAGGATGCAAGTGACGTCGAAGCGAACCACGCGGCTGGCCCGCGCCCTTGGTCTTGTCAGCGCACTGGCCCTGGTGGCCGGCCTGGGCGGGGTACTGTCGGCCAATGTGGCCTTTTCCGCCGATGGCACGGTGTCCCCGGCACAGACCCTGCATCCCGAAAAATGGCCCGCCGCCAAGACACAGCGTCTGATCGACCCCGCGATCGAAAAGAAGATCGATGCGCTGATGGCGCAGATGAGCGTGGAAGAGAAGGTTGGCCAGACCATTCAGGGCGATATTTCCACGATCAAGCCCGAAGATCTGCGCAAATATCCGCTGGGATCGATCCTGGCAGGTGGTAATTCCGGTCCTGGCGGCGATGACCGCGCCCCGGCGCAGGCCTGGTTGGATCTGGCGGATGAATTCTACCGGGTTTCCATGGAAAAGAAGCCCGGTCGCGTCCAGATTCCCGTGATTTTCGGCGTTGATGCGGTTCACGGCCACGGCAATATCGGTGCTGCCACCATCTTCCCGCATAACATCGCTTTGGGCGCCACGCGCGACCGCGACCTGCTGCGCCGCACGGGTGAGGTGACGGCCCGCGAAATGGCCGCCACGGGCATCGACTGGACCTTCGCCCCCGCCCTCTCCGTGGTCCGCGATGACCGCTGGGGCCGCTCCTATGAGGGCTTCTCTGAAGATCCGGAGATTGTGGCCGCCTATGCCGGCGCCGTGGTGGAAGGCATCCAGGGCGTCATCGGTTCCAAGGATTTCATGAAGCCGGGCCGCACGGTGGCCACGGCCAAGCATTTCCTGGCCGATGGCGGCACCGATGGTGGCCG
>JAEMSB010000665.1:1788-2310 GCA_016463045.1 Niveispirillum sp. | reverse complement strand
GCTTTATGCCCCCTGTCTGCGCCAAGATGCGGACCGAAAAGGACGAAAGAGGTCTGGCCCGGATGGCCCAGGATAAGCGATGGAACATGCGGCGCATCGCGCGGGTGTTGGCCTTCGGCCTCGCCGGGCTGGTCGGGTTTTCTATCCTGTGGGTTCTGGCCTATGCCGTGCTGCCCGTGCCGGGCACACCGCTGATGGTGATCCGCACCCTGGGCGGGGCCGAGTGGAACCATTCCTGGCGGTCCATGGACCGGATCAGCCCGCATCTGGCCCGCGCCGTCATCGGGGCGGAGGATAGCCGCTTCTGCGATCATATGGGCGTGGACCTGGACGCCGTCGAAAAGGCGCTGGAGCGCAACCAGACCCATCAGCGTGTGCGCGGCGGCAGCACCATCAGCCAGCAGGTGGCAAAGAATGCCTTTCTGTGGCCCGACCGGTCCTGGCTGCGCAAGGGCGTGGAACTGTGGTTCACGATGCTGGTGGAGACCTTCTGGTCCAAGCGCCGCATCCTGGAGGTCTATC
>JAEMSB010000665.1:0-1778 GCA_016463045.1 Niveispirillum sp. | reverse complement strand
CATCCCGATACTGGTTCGGCAAGGGGGCCGAGGCCTTGACCCCGCGTGAGGCAGCGCTTCTGGCCGCCATCCTGCCCAGCCCCCTGAAATGGAAGGCAAACCCGCCCGGCCGCTATGTCGCGGGTCGTGCCGGCACCTTGCAGCAACGGATGGATATCGTACGCCGTGACGGGCTGGATGATTGCGCGCTGCCGTGAAGAGGGGGAGCGCTTCGGTAATCATCAGTTCAGGGGCTGAAGTTAATCCGGCAGCAGCATGACCAGACGCAGGTCGGGTCTGGTTTCCACCGACAGGGTCATCTGACGATAGCGGCGAAGGCCATGGACGGGATGCTGGAACAGCCGTTCGCCTCCTTCCCGACCCCGGATATCGGCACCGGCCCAGCGGGCGGCGAACTCAGCACTACCGGCGCGCAGTTCGGCGATCAGGGCGGTCAGCGCCGTATCCTGCAGATGTCGGCCATGATCGACCCGGAATTCGGCCAGCACACGGGCTGCGCGGCCCGGCCAATCCACCAGCAGCTTCTTCGCCGCCGGGTCCAGGAACAGGTAGCGCAGCAGATTATGCGGGCCCGGCCCATCCAGCCAGCCCGCAAACAGGTCCGCCGCGGCCACGTTCCAGGCCAGCAAATCCAGGCGGTGATCCAGCGCATAGGCAGGCACCGTGATGGCAGTCACCGCATCGCGCAAGCGGGCACAGGCACCGCCATCATCCTGTCCCGGATCGGGCTGTCTTGGATCGCGACGGCCCGACAGTTGGAACAGATAGGCCCGTTCCGCCCCCGTCAGGCGCAGGGTGCGGGCCAGCCGGTCCAGCGCCTGGGGCGAGGCCTGGATATCCCGGCCCTGTTCCAGCCAGGTCAGCCAGGTGGCGCTGATCCCGGCATCCGCGGCCACTTCCTCCCGCCGCAGGCCGGCGGTGCGCCGCCGACCCGTTACGGCCAGCCCCAGCACCGCCGGGTCCAGCCGCCCGCGCCGGTCGCGCAGAAAGGCGCCCAGCAGGTGGCGCTGGTCAGCGGCGGGATCCTCAAAGGGCGGGACGGGAAGCTTCATAGGGGTATTCATACCAGTATAAGTGCTTATCTTGTACCCCCCTTTGGTGGGGCGTAATCAAGAGGAACCCCACCCGACGACAGGAAACCCGGCCATGAATACCCAGCCCGACAGCCAGCACGACCTTGTCACTCAGCAGTTCAGTCCCCGCGCCGATGCCTATGTCAACAGCCCCACCCATGCCGCCGGTCCCGACCTGACGGCGCTGCAATCGCTGCTGCGGGCCGCACCTGTCGCGGATTTCCTCGATCTTGGCTGTGGCGGCGGGCATGTCAGCTTCCACGCCGCCCCGTTCGCGGAACGGGTCACGGCCTATGATCTGTCGGATGCCATGCTGGCGGCGGTGACGGCGGGTGCCGCTCAGCGCGGGCTTGCCAACATCACCACCCGTCAGGGCCGGGCGGAGCATCTGCCCTTTGACGATGCCAGCTTCGACATGGTGGTCAGCCGGTACAGCGCCCATCACTGGCGCCATGTCGCCCCCGCCATGGCAGAGGCGGCACGCGTGCTGCGGCCGGGCGGCCTTTGCGTGATGATGGATGTGTACGCGCCGGCCGACCCGCTTCTGGACACCTATCTTCAGACCATCGAAATGGTCCGCGACCCCAGCCATGTGCGCAATTACAGTCTGGCCGAATGGCGGTCCCTGCTGTCCACCGCCGGCCTGACGCCGCAGGTACCGCAGACCTTCCGCTTGCCGCTGGGTTTCCAGTCCTGGGTGGACCG
>JAEMSB010000174.1 GCA_016463045.1 Niveispirillum sp. | reverse complement strand
CCACCGGCCCCTCCAGCCGCCGCGCCCGGCCCAGCGCGAAACCGGTCCCCCCCACGCCTAGAAAGTAAAGATGACGGCGGAAATCAAAGGCCCCCGGTTCAACCGCATCCGATGCGGGGCCGATGCTCGCGAACAGACGCACCCGTTCGCCGATCAACGGCATGGTTTCGGTATTCCGCATGGAAATGCGCAAGATGCGGGGGGTATCGGCGGCGGCCAGACCCGGCACCGTCACGTCGGTCAGGAACAGCCGCATGCCCTTCTCCAGCCGGTCGATCTGAACCACCCGCCCCCTGACGCCGACGGGACCGATATCCTCCCGCAGCATCGGGGCCGCCACTAGAGAGGTGCGCAACTGCGCCGCCGTGAAACCCAATGGAACCGCCAGCAACAAAATCCACGCCGCCAACGCCCAATCCGGCCGCCGGACCTGAACCAGGACACCAGCCATCACGGCAAGGATCAAGGCCCCCGCACCTGCCCAAACCGGCGGTTCGCGATCCAGGGCGAAATAGAAACCGATCCCCACCCCGATCAGAACGGGAAACCACAGGACCCAGCGCCCGCTTTCAGCCAGCAGGCCGGCAGCCAGCCAGGATAAACCGGTCCGTCGCGCCAGCCCATCCAACCGCATGCAGCCATCCTTATCACGGGATGAATACAATTAGATGAAAATGAGTATCGCTTCACTATTTAATTTTGATCGTCGATAGGGCGCCGCAGCCCGACCGGCAAGGCAGCACCCACGACTTTTCGAGGGGGGAGCATCCCCGGTCCAATGCTGTTCACAAGACGCACGGCTGTGCTAAACCAACCCGCAAACAATCATTCTGCCCTTATGGGCCCATAAGAGTTTCGTGATGATCGTCACCCGCTTCGCCCCCTCGCCCACCGGTTACCTTCATATCGGCGGCGGCCGCACGGCCCTGTTCAACTGGCTGTTTGCCAAGCATCACCAGGGCAAGTTCCTGCTGCGCATTGAGGATACAGACCGTGCCCGGTCCACCGATGCCGCCGTGGACGCCATTCTGGAAGGGCTGAAATGGCTGGGCCTGGAATGGGATGGCGAGGCGATCAGCCAGTTTGGTCGCAAGGACCGGCATGCCGAGGTAGTGGCCCAGATGCTGGCCAACGGCACCGCCTATCGCTGTTACTGCACCCCGGAAGAGCTGGACGCGATGCGCGAGGCGCAGAAGGCCGCCGGCCAGCAGCCGCGCTATGACGGTCGCTGGCGCGACCGCGACCCGTCCGAAGCCCCTGCCGGTGTGGCCCCCGCCATCCGCCTGAAGGCCCCGCGTGAGGGCGAGACGGTGGTGAAGGACCATGTGCAGGGTGAGGTGCGGGTGCAGAACAGCCAGCTGGACGATCTGATCCTACTGCGTTCCGACGGCACGCCGACATATCTGCTGGCCGTTGTGGTCGATGATCATGACATGGACGTCACCCATGTCGTGCGCGGCGACGACCATCTGACCAACACCTTCCGCCAGATCCAGATCTATAACGCCATGGGCTGGAAGACCCCGGAATTCGCCCATATCCCCCTGATCCATGGGCCGGACGGGGCTAAGCTGTCCAAGCGCCACGGCGCGCTGGGGATCGAGGCCTATCGCGACATGGGCTTCCTGCCCGAAACCATGCGCAATTACCTGCTGCGCCTGGGCTGGGGCCATGGCGATGCGGAGATCATTTCGACCGAACAGGCCATTGAGTGGTTCACGCTGGACGGTATCGGCCGCTCGCCCTCGCGTCTGGACTTTGCGAAGATGGAGAACCTGAACGCGCATTATATCCGGGAGGCGGATGATACGCGTCTGGTTACCCTGACCACGCCGTTCATTGAGGCCAAGATTGGCCGCGCCCTGACGGATGTGGAGAAGGACCGGCTGCTGCGATCCATCCCCGGCTTCAAGCCGCGCGTGAAGACGCTGATCGAGTTGGCCGAAGGGTCGCTGTACCTGTTCGCCGCCCGCCCGCTTGCCATGGATGAAAAGGCCGGCGCCCTGCTGACGACAGAGGTGCGCGGGCAGATCGGCGCCCTGGCTGCCAAGTTCGCCGAGGCCGGCGAATGGACGGCGGGTGCCCTGGAAACCATCGTCCGCGATTTCGCGGAAGCGAACGGTCTGAAGCTGGGCAAGGTGGCACAGCCGCTGCGCGCAGCGCTGACCGGAACCACGGTTTCGCCGCCAATTTTCGAGGTGGCCGAAATTCTTGGGCGCGAAGAGAGCCTGTCGCGTTTAGAAGATGTCAAAAACCATGGTTAAAAAAGTGCTGTTGCGTTGCACTCGCTGCGGCGCGGCACTAAACTCCGCCCCACTTTCAAAAACGGGGCGATAACCCCAAACGAAACCCTTGAGGACGTGCCGACATGAGCCAGACAACCCAGACGGCGGGCGATGGAACCGCCGAGACGGTGACCCTGATCGATAACCGGACCGGCAAGAAGATTGACTTGCCTATCCTGAAGGGCTCGACGGGGCCGGATGTTATCGACATCCGAAAGCTCTATGGCGCCACCGGCTGCTTCACCTACGATCCCGGCTTCACGTCGACCGCCTCCTGCGACTCGGCCATCACCTATATTGATGGCGACGAGGGTGTGCTGCTGCACCGCGGTTACCCGATCGACCAGCTGGCCGAAAGCTCGGACTTCATGGAAGTCTGCTACCTGCTGCTGCATGGCGAGCTGCCCAACGCCGCGCAGAAGAAGGAATTCGAAGCCACCATTACCCGCCACACGATGGTGCATGAACAGCTGACGCAGTTCTATCGCGGCTTCCGTCGCGACGCGCACCCGATGGCCGTGATGTGCGGTGTCGTCGGCGCCCTGTCGGCCTTCTATCATGACAGCACCGACATCAACGATCCCAAGCAGCGCATGATCGCCTCGCATCGCCTGATCGCGAAGTTGCCGACCATCGCCGCCATGGCCTACAAATATTCCGTCGGCCAGCCCTTCATGTACCCGCGCAACGATCTGGGTTACGCGGAAAACTTCCTGTACATGACGTTCGGCGTGCCCTGTGAGCCGTACAAGGTGAACCCGGTCATCGCCAAGGCGATGGACAAGATCTTCATCCTGCATGCCGATCACGAGCAGAACGCGTCCACCTCTACCGTCCGTCTGGCCGGTTCGTCGGGTGCCAATCCGTTCGCCTGTATCGCCGCCGGTATCGCCAGCCTGTGGGGCCCCGCCCATGGCGGTGCCAACGAGGCCGTGCTGAAGATGCTGGAAGAGATCAAGACCGTTGATCGGATTCCGGAATTCATCAATCGCGCCAAGGACAAAAACGACAATTTCCGTCTGATGGGCTTCGGCCACCGGGTCTATAAGAACTATGACCCGCGCGCCAAGGTGATGCAGCAGACCTGTAAGGAAGTGCTGGCCGAGCTGGGGATCAAGGATGATCCGCTGCTGGACATCGCGGTGGAGCTGGAGCGGATTGCCCTGTCCGATCCGTACTTCATCGAGAAGAAGCTGTACCCGAACGTCGATTTCTATTCCGGCATCATCCTGAAGGCGATCGGCTTCCCGACCAGCATGTTCACCGTGCTGTTCGCGCTGGCCCGCACCGTCGGCTGGATCAGCCAGTGGAAGGAAATGATCGAGGATCCCGGCCAGAAGATCGGTCGCCCGCGTCAGCTCTATATGGGTCAGACGCCGCGCGACTATGTCCCGGTCGAGAAGCGTGGCTGAGCGTAAGCATAGCCAATCCGGCAAAGCGGGCGGTCCCATTGGGATCGCCCGTGATGCATTTCTGTTGCCGTCGCGCCCGCCCTTCCTCTGGCGCCGCCCGTCGTCCGCCAATGACAATCCCGCCCCGTGGGGCAAGCGACTGCGCCGCGCCTGGAACCTGGCCCTGATCTTGGGCGTGGTTGGCGGATTGGTGTGGTCGGCTGTTCATTTCCGGTAACTATCGTCAGGGCGAAACGGGCGCGGACAGACCATTCATCCGCGCATAGCGCTCAACGAACCGGATACGGGCCGCCGGCACCTCTGCATGCCGCTGGGCAAAGGCGCTGCGTTCCAGAAAATGGCCCGTCAGCAGCAACCCCTGCATCACCTCCGCCGGTCCGCCGTCGGACAGGCCCAGCAGGAATGGCGGCAGCACCAGCAGCTTGTCCTTGTAGGGCTCCGCCGCCGATGTCGACACGGCACGGCCCGTGCGCGGGCTGACATGCGACAGGCCGTCATTGCCGGCGAAAAGATCAGCAGCCATCCGCCCGGTGACGGCACAGCGCGACAGGTCCAGGCCGAATCCGATCTCATCCAGCAGACCGATCTCCCACCGCACATAAATCTCGGCCCAGACCTCACTGGACAGTGCCTCGAACAAGGCCAGCGTGGCGTCAAACAGGCCGGGATGCGGCTCCCGGTCGGCCAGCAGCCCATCCAGCAGGGCACAGGCCGATGCCAGACAGGCGAGTCGCAGCGGATCATCCAGCAGCGGCGCCGCATAGGCCCGCTCCAGTTCCAGCGACCAGGTTCCCAGCTGGTCCGCCAGACGGGCACGCCAACCGGCGGCCAGCAGGTTCCCCGGCTCCAAACTGGCCCGCAGGCGAGCAGATTGCCCCCCATGCACAAGGCCGGCGTGGCGCCCATGCTCTCGGGTCAATACCAGGGCAAGGGCCGCCGTTTCCCCATACGGGCGTGCGGATAGCAGGATCGCTTGGTCATTCCAGTCCATAGCGGCAAGTGTAGTATAAATAACAGCAAGCTGCGAAGGGGCGTGGCCCCACCGGTCGAAAGTGGTATAGAGTTTTCAGCTCACATCTTTCCCTTGCCGGCCGATCCGCCCTTGTCCCAACCGACGCCCGATGACCAACTGGCCCAGCGCTACATGCTGGCGGGACTTTCCAGCGGCGAGGCCGTCTGGGATTGGGACCTGACCGTCGATACGCTGTTCCTGTCGCCGGGTTTCCGTGACCATCTGGGCCTGCCCACAGACGGGGGCGACATCGCCCCCCGCCACTGGTTCGACCGTGTCCATAGCGATGATCTGCAATGGCTGGAGGCGACGCTTCGTCCCCGCCATGACGAGGGTGGCCGGTGCTTCGTCATTGAACATCGCGTCAGCAATGGGCGGGGTGACTGGACCTGGCTACTGGTCCGCGGTGCGGCCATCGCCGGCCCAGACGGTACCGTCAACCGCCTGATCGGCACCGCCGCCGACATTACCGAACGCAAGGAGGCGGAGGACCGGCTGCGCATCAGCGAGGAACGGCTGGCGCTGGCGGCGGCGGCCACCAATGACGGTCTTTACGACTGGGACCTGCGCACCGACCGCATATACTACGCACCACGCTGGTGGGCGCTGATTGGTCTGCTGCCGGACGAGGAGGCGAATGGGCCGGAGGAATGGCTGAACCGCGTGCATCCGGAGGACCTGATCTGGTTGCAGGCGACGCTGGACGCGCAGATGTCGGCGGGTGGCAAGCCTTTCCAGATTGAATATCGCATCCAGCATGGGCGGGGCGGCTGGCGCTGGATGCTGTGCCGGGGTATCGCCGTCCTGGACGCGGATGGGGAACCGGTGCGCCTTGTCGGCTCCCAATCCGACATTACCGACCGCAAGGTGGCCGAGGAACAGCTGCGCATCAGCGAGGAGCGCTATGCGCTGGCCGCCCAGGGCGCCAATGACGGCCTGTGGGACTGGCGCGTTCAGGAAGGGGAGGTTTACTACTCCCCCCGCTGGTCCGACATGCTGGGCCTGCCCGGCGGCGAATGGGTCGGCACGATGGAGGACTGGTTTGCCCTGGTCCATGCCAGCGATCTGCCAGGCCTGCGTGCCGCCTTCGAACTGCACCTGTCGGGGCGGCTGGATCATCTGGAACATGAAGTCCGCATCCGCCATGACAGCGGGGCGGAACTATGGGTCCTGATCCGGGGGGTGGCCATTCGCGATGCGCTGGGCGATGCCATCCGCATGGCCGGCTCCATGACCGATATCACGGCCCGCAAACGCGCCGAACAGCAGATCCTGTTCGATGCCTTCCATGACGGGCTGACGGGCCTGCCCAACCGGTCCCTGCTGATGGACCGTATCGGCCAGACCATTGACCGCCGCCGCCGGCCCGATGATCCGCCCTGCGCCGTCATCCTGTTCGATCTGGACCATTTCAAAACGGTCAATGACAGTCTGGGTCCCAATGCCGGGGACGAGGTGCTGCGCATCCTGGCCAAACGGCTGGAGGGGCAGCGCCGCGCAGGTGACACCATCGCGCGGGTTTCCGCCGATGAATTCGGCGTGCTGATGGATGGTGTCGTGGATGTGAAGGCCGCGATGACGGCGGCGCAGCGTCTGGCCGCCGCCATCACCGATCCTATAAAGCTGCTCAGCGGTGAGGAACTGGTTCTGACGGCATCGGGCGGCATCGCCATGTCGCACACCGGCTATGGCCAGGCCGCCGACATGATGCGCGATGCCAGCCTTGCCATGTTCCGGGCAAAAGGGGCAGGCCGCAACAGGGTGGAAGTGTTCGACGACGCCCTGCGCGCCCGCGCCATGTCGCGTCTGCGGACGGAGGCTGATCTGCGGCTGGCCACCGACCGGCACCAGTTGACCCTGTTCTATCAGCCCATCGTGCGTCTGTCGGACCAATCCATCGCGGGGTTCGAGGCCCTGATCCGTTGGCAGCATCCCGAACGCGGCCTGATCTCGCCTGCTGATTTCGTGCCACTGGCCGAAGATACGGGCCTAATCCTGCAGATCGGTCGCTGGGCCATGCAGGAGGCAGCGGAGCAGCTGGCGCGCTGGCAGAAGACCCATGACAGCGGCTTGTTCATGAGCGTCAATGTCTCCGGCCGGCAGATGCTGGATGATGACATGGTGGAATGTGTCCGCCATGTCCTGGCCGATACCGGCATCGCGCCCGACACGCTGAAGCTGGAGATCACGGAAAGCCTGCTGATGGATGATCCGGGCCGGGCCGTTTCCATGATGCAGCAGATTCGCAGTCTGGGCGTTCATCTGTCACTGGATGATTTCGGCACCGGCTATTCCTCGCTATCCTACCTGCACCGCTATCCGGTCAACTCCCTGAAGATAGACCGCGCCTTCATCAGCGGCGCCGGCAATGGCGACCGGCGGGAGGAAATTCCCCGCATCATCCTGCTGCTGGCCAAAAGCCTGGATCTGGATGTGGTGGCCGAAGGGATCGAGAATCCATCGGAAGTCACCTTCCTGCGCGGTCTGGAATGCCGCTACGGTCAGGGCTATTACTTCTCGCGGCCAATACCGGCCCCGGATGCAGAAAGGCTGCTGGCGTTGCCGGCGCTGCCCTAACCCCTGGCAACCTTCAGAACCGCTTGCGCCGCACGCTGGCTGGGTGTCTGTTCACCGCCCTGACCCAGCCATTGCGCCACCTGCGCCACGCCCTCTATCTGTTCACGCCGTGCACCGGGATCGGTCAGCAGTACCGACACGGCATCGGCCAGTTCCGGCGGCGTGCATTCATCCTGCAATCGCTCCGGCACCAGCATCCGATCCAGCATGATATTGACGAGATTGGCATATTTGACGCGGATCAGCCGGCGGTAGAGCCGATAGGTCAGCGGATGGATACGGTAGGCGATGACGCTGGGCAAGCGGGCCAGCGCCAGTTCCAGCGCCACCGTGCCGCTGGCCGCCAGCGCCGCCGTGCTGGCGGCCATGGCATCATATTTCTCGGTGTCGCCCTCCACCACGATGCTGGGCACGGTCCACGCCGCCGTGGCCGCCCGCACGGGGGCCGCCACCTTGCCCAGGGTGGGTACGACAACCCGCAATCCGGGATGGCGTTCCTTCAGAATGGACAGCGTGGCCGCAAAGTCGGGCAACAGCACCTTGATCTCGCTGCGCCGGCTGCCGGGCAGGACGCAGAGCAAGGGGATGTCGTCGGCAATGCCGTGGCGGGTGCGGAAGGCCGCACCATCGCCCTGCTCCACCCCGGCCTCCACAATCGAATGGCCGACAAAGGTGGCGTGCAGGTCCACCGCCTCGAAATAAGGCGGCTCGAACGGCAGCAGGACCAGCAGATGATCCAGGAACCGCGCGATCTTCTGCGCCCGACCGGGCCGCCAGGCCCAGACGGTGGGGGCGACATAATGGATCAGCTTGATGGCCGGATCGGCACGCCGCACTTTTCTCAGCACCCGAAAGCAGAAATCTGGGGCATCGATGGTGACAACGGCGTCGGGACGGCGGGCCAGGATGTCGCCCGCCGTCTGCCCGATGCGACGGATCAGGTTGGGCAGTTTGGGCAGCAATTCGGCCAACCCGAACAGGGTCAGTTCCTCCATGGGGAACAGGCTGTCCAGACCCTCGGCGATCATGCGGTCGCCACCGACACCGGCAAAGCGCACCTGCCCACCCGTCGCCTGCTTCAACGCCACCATCAGCCGGGCGCCCAGGATGTCGCCCGAAGGTTCGCCGGCGATCAGATAAATCAGGGGTGCGGTCATTCAGCGACCCCCGTGA
>JAEMSB010000173.1 GCA_016463045.1 Niveispirillum sp. | reverse complement strand
TTGGCAAGGGGGGGTGCAACACCTATTATGGATGGATGACAGGGAGGTGCCCATGGCCAGCCTGACCATTACCGATCTTGATCCCACCTTGCAGGACCGATTGCGCGCCCGCGCCGCTGTGCGTGGCCGGTCGGTGGAGGAGGAGGCGAAGCATATTCTGCTGGATGCGCTGCCTCCGCCAAAGCGTGAGGCCGGTAATCTGGCCCAGTCCATCCGGGACCGGTTTGCGGCTGTGGGTGGGGTTGAGTTGCCGCCGGTGTTGCGGGAAGATGGCCCACCGCCGCCGGACTTTCGTTGATGTTCGTGCTGGACACGAATGTTATCAGTGAATTGATGCGGCCCGCCGGCTCTGACCGTGTCTTTAATTGGATTTCACGACAGTCACCCGCGCTGCTCTTCACGACATCGGTAACTCAGGCCGAAATCTTCTTTGGCCTGTCAATTATGCCGGATGGTCGCCGAAAAGACCTTCTGATGAAGGCAGCACAAACAATGTTTGTGCAGGACTTCGCGGAGCGAATCCTGCCTTTTGATATGGCATCCAGCCTTGTCTATGCAGATATACGATCACGCCGCCAACAAACCGGCGCCCCCATCTCCGTGTTCGATGCTCAGATTGCTGCGATTACCAAACTTTACTCTGCGACACTGGTGACACGGAACATCCCGGATTTCCGGGATTGCGATATCACCCTGATCAACCCCTGGACCGATGATTGATCCCATGAGCCGTGACATCCTGTACCTGCTTCCGCCTGATTTCCCGGACGAGAAGTACCCCGGCCAGCGCTTTTACTGCGCCGACTGCATGTTTATGGAGGGCATCCTGGCCCGGTTCCCGGTGATTGCGGAGCAGGTGGAGGTGCGGCGCCACGATTTCCCCCGGCCCCGGGCCGAGGTGGTGGCGCTGGTGGGAGGGGCGAACCAGGGCTTGCCGCTGCTGATCTTCGGCGATGATGCCGAGGATGGGTTGGAGACGGGGCAACATGGCGGCGTGCGCTTTGCGGGCACAAGGGTGGCGATCATGAAGGCGCTGGCCGTCAGGTATGGAATACCGTTGCCGCATCCGTGAGGGGGTATGAATGAATGCCATCAAGCCGTTGTCCGTCACTGCGGAGACCGTCACGCTTGCCCGTACCGATTACGAGGCTTTGCTGGACGAGTTAGAGGAAGCGCGCGATCTGGCCCGCATAAGGCAGATTGATGCCGACCTTGCCGCCGGGCGGACGGAAACCATCCCCTTTGAGATGGCCGTGGCCCTCTGCGACGGGGCCAACCGGGTCCGGACTTGGCGCAAAAACCGGGGTATGACGGCCCGTGATCTTGCCAAGCAGATTGGGATCGCTCCCGGCTATCTGTCTGAAATCGAAACGGGCAAGAAAGCGGGAAGCCTCCAGGTGCTGACCCGGCTTGCGGCTGTGCTCAGGGTCGATCTTGATGACCTTGTGTGTGATGTGCAGTCTGAGTAGGTGGGGATTGTAGGACGGTTTGGTACATGAGAGGAGGAGGTGCGTGGGATATTTTCAGGAACAGTTATTCAATGAACCGACCGAGCCATCCCTCGACATGTGGTTGGTCGATCAGGCGCTCGAAATGACCGATGGTTATGTACTCGATTTCAGCGATAAAACTTTCAATGACTTTGTCCGTCGCCGATTTGGTATCGACGCCACCGCTCCAATATATTCTGTGAACGGAAGTTCAAAGGCTAAGCGACTACGTGCCCTCTTGCGGTCAGTAGTGCCGGGCGCGCAGGCCGAGATACTCCGCGTGTTCTGGGATTACCGGCAACAGCGCGGCGCAAGAAAATCTCTTGAACCGCAGGTTCAGACGGACTTTCTCACAATGATCGAGAGGTTGGAAGGTGCCGATCCCCAGATTGATCTGACTATCGTAGAAAAATTTAGCGACGACGTGACGCTTGGTGAATTAGTTCAAGCTATCCAGCGTGATATACAGGCCAATAAGCCGCATGCTGCACTGGATCGTCTTCACACCTATGCTATGAAGAAATTTGCCGATCTTTTAGATCGCGATGGTATAGAATTTGACCATAATGATCCGCTACATTCTCGCGCTGGCCGTTACATAAATAATCTGCGCCAAACCTCGAAAATAGGGGAATACTCTGCAAAAATTGCAAAATCCGCCGTGCAGATCATGGAGCAGTTTAATCATGTGCGTAACAATCAAAGCTTGGCGCATGATAACGAAATGCTGAGTTTGGCTGAGGGGCGTTACGTATTCGAGACGGTGTTGAGCCTACTGCGGTTCGTTAAGGCCTTGGATGAGGCTAAATTTGGTCGCTAACCGCAGAGCGCCGTACAAGACTGGGGCTGATAAGTATCCATAGGCGGGGCAAGTGCACCCGACAGAACGCTAATAGCGTTTAACCGAGGTTCTGCCACTCCCCCACCCCCAAAAAAAGATGGGCGGTTGGGATTTCCCCCAACCGCCCATAAGGTCGATCGCCGTGAAATGACCGGACAACGGCGATCGTAGAGGACCGGAAAATCAAGCTTTCAGTCGTGTGATTCACGCTTCAAATGATGGCATTTGAAGCGATCACACTCACGCGCGACGCGGCAGGCTGGCGGCTTCGCGGGCAAGGGCCGTGATGCCGGCCCAGTCGCCGGCCTTGACCATGTTGCCGGGTGTCACCCAGGAGCCGCCCACGCACATGACGTTGGGCAGGGCCAGGAAGTCGGGCGCGGTGGCGGCGGTGACGCCGCCGGTGGGGCAGAACTTGATCTGGGACAGCGGCGAGGATACCGCCTTCAGCATGTCCATGCCGCCCACGACGGTGGCGGGGAACAGCTTCTGGTGGCGGATGCCGCGCGACAGCAGGTACATCATCTCCGCCGGGGTGGCGACGCCGGGCAGGTAGGGGATGCCGCTGTCCAGGATGGTGTCGACCAGGGCCGGATAGGTGCCGGGGCTGACGATGAACTTTGCCCCGGCATCGGCCACCTGCGCCACCTGTTCCGGGGCGATGACGGTGCCGGCACCGACCACCGCACCCGGCACCTTGGCCATGATGCGGATGGCGTCCAAGGCGGCGGCGGAGCGCAGGGTGACTTCCAGCACCGGCAGGCCGCCGGCGACCAGCGCCTCTGCCAGCGGCTGGGCATCTTCCAGCCGGTCGATGATGATCACCGGAATGACCGGGGCCAGGCTGGCGATGTGGGCGATATCCATGCTCATCTTGTCAGGTTCCGGTCGGGTCAGGCGGTGGGGATGGGGGCGGCGAAGCAGGAACCACCCTGCTCGGCCCCGGTGGCGGATGCCCGGAAGGCACCAAACAGGTTGCGGCCCATGCCCCATTCATTGTGCGACAGGTCGGGCACGGTGACGGTGCGGGCCGCGAATTCGGCTTCATCGACCAGCACGTTCAATTCACCGGTTTCGGCATCGAGGCGGATGATGTCGCCATCGCGCACCCGGGCCAGCGGGCCGCCGCCCAGGCATTCCGGCGTGATATGGATGGCGGCCGGCACCTTGCCCGACGCACCGGACATGCGGCCATCGGTGACCAGCGCCACCTTGAAGCCCTTGTCCTGCAACACGCCCAATCCGGGCGTCAGCTTGTGCAGTTCCGGCATGCCATTGGCGCGCGGACCCTGGAACCGGACAACGGCGATGACGTCGCGGTTCAGGGCCCCCGCCTTGAAGGCGGCCTGAAGGTCATCCTGGCTGTCGAATACGGCGGCGGGCGCCTCAATCACCCGATGTTCCGGCTTCACGGCGGACACCTTGATGATGCCACGGCCCAGATTGCCGGACAGGAGGCGCATGCCGCCCGTGCTGTCGAACGGGTCGGCGACGGGGCGCAGAACCTTGGTATCGGCACTTTCCTTCACGCCGGGCCGCCAGGTGGCGACGCCGTGATTATCCAGGAACGCATCCTGGCGATAGGCGTCCAGGCCGTCGCCGGCCACCGTCTTCACATCGCCATGCAGCAGGCCGCCATCCAGCAGTTCGGAGATCACGAACTGCATGCCGCCGGCGGCATGGAAATGGTTCACATCGGCCACGCCATTGGGATAGACGCGGGCCAGCAGCGGCACGGACGAGGACAGGTCGCTGAAATCCTGCCAGTCGACCTGAATGCCGGCGGCCGCCGCCATGGCGACTAGATGGATGGCGTGGTTGGTGGACCCGCCCGTCGCCATCAGGCCGATGATGCCATTCACGATGGCCTTTTCATCAATCACGTCGCAGATGGGCGTGTATTCATCACCCAACGCGGTGATCTTGGCCGCCCGTTCGGCAGCGGCGACGGTCAGCGCATCGCGCAGCGGCGTGTTAGGGTTGATGAAGCTGGCACCCGGCAGGTGCAGGCCCATGATCTCCATCAGCATTTGATTGGAATTGGCGGTGCCATAGAAGGTGCAGGTGCCCGGCCCGTGATAGCTCTGCGACTCCGCCTCCAGCAGCGCATCGCGGCCCAGTTTGCCCTCGGCATACAACTGCCGGACCTTGGCCTTTTCCGGGTTGGACAGGCCGGACGTCATGGGGCCGGCGGGCACAAACACGGCGGGCAGGTGACCGAATGACAGGGCGCCGATGAACAGGCCCGGCACGATCTTGTCGCAGACGCCCAGGTACAGGCCTGCGTCGAACATATTGTGCGAGAGCGCGATGGCCGTCGACATGGCGATGACGTCGCGGGAGAACAGCGACAGTTCCATGCCGGCCTGACCCTGGGTCACGCCATCACACATGGCAGGCACGCCACCCGCGAACTGTGCCACGGCGCCGGCCTTGCGCACGGCATCCTTGATCAGGGCCGGATAGCGTTCCAGCGGCTGATGCGCCGACAGCATGTCGTTATAGGCCGAGACGATGGCGATGTTCGGCTCGGTCCCCGATTTCAGCTTGGCCTTGTCGTCAGGGCCACAGGCCGCGAAACCATGGGCCAGGTTGCCACAGGCCAGCGTACCGCGCTTAGGCCCCTTGCCGGCGGCGGCGCGGGTCTGTTCCAGATATTTGGACCGGGTCGCCGCACTGCGGGCGATGACCCGGTCGGTGACGCGGCGGATGGCGTCCTGTGTCATCTTGAACTTCCTCCTTCAGGGGCGCCCGGCAAAGGCCGTGGGGGTCACGGCGCCCACCAGATGGAAACGGGGACCTGATTCTGGTGCAGCACGGAGCGGACGGGGGCGGCCTCAACCGGTCCCGGCTTCAATGCGTCATCCAGAACGGCCTTCTTCTTGTCACCGGTGATCAGCAGGGCCACGGCACGGGACCGCAGCAGTTCCGGCAAGGTCAGGGTGATGCGGGCCGGAACGCCACCAGCGGGCGTGACGGCGGCAACCGCCAGACCCAGCGCACCGCTCAACGCCTCTGCCAGACCGGTGGCACCGGGGAAGAAGCTGGCCGTGTGGCTGTCCTCCCCCATGCCCAGCAGGACAAGGTCATAGGGGCGGGGCATGGTGGCCAGCCGGCTGCTGGTGCGGGCCAGACCGTCGGCGGGCGTGGCGCCCACGCTCTTCAGGCCGACGACGGTCGCACCCTTGGCGACGGCAGCGGACAGGGTCCGGCGCACCATCGCCTCATTGCTGGCGGGATCGTCCAGATCGACCCAGCGTTCGTCCGACAGGGTCAGGTAGACCTTGTCCCAGGGCAGGTCATAGGTATCCAGCCGGGCGAACAGGTCGGCGGGCGTGGTGCCGCCCGACAGGACCAGCGAGGCGCGGCCATGGGTTGCCACCGCATCGCGGATCAGGCCGGCGATATGGTCGGCCAGAGCCGTGACCAGGGACCCCTTGTCGGCGTGGCTATTAATAGTCGGCATCGTTCCACCGCCGATCATCACGGGCCAGCAGCAGGGCCGCCGACAGCGGGCCCCAGCTTCCGGCCGGATAGGGTTCCGCCGGCTGGTCGGTGTCCTTCCAGCCCTTCTGGATGGTGTCGATCCAGGCCCAGGCGGCGTCCACCTCGTCCCGGCGCATGAACAGCGACGGGTTGCCGCGCACGGTATCCATCAGCAGCCGTTCATAGGCATCCGGATACCGGTCCTTGAACGTCTCCGCATAGGACAGGTTCAGCGGCACCGAACGCAGGCGCAGGCCGCCGGGGCCGGGCACCTTGGTCATGATCGACAGGTTCACGCCCTCATCCGGCTGCAACCGGATCACCAGCCGGTTGGCGGTCAGTTCCCCCGCGCCCCGCCCGAACACATTGTGCGGCGTGGCCTTGAACTGGATCACAATCTCGGAATAGCGGGTGGGCATGCGCTTGCCCGTGCGCAGATAGAAGGGAACGCCACCCCAGCGCCAATTATCCACCTCCGCCTTGATGGCGACGAAGGTTTCATTGTTGGACGATGCCCCCAGCTCCTCGGCATAGCCGGCAACCGACTTGCCCTCGATGGCGCCCTGGCGGTACTGGCCGCGCACCGTCTTGGCCTTCACATCCTGGGCAGTGATGGGGCGCAAGGCGCGCAGCACCTTGATCTTTTCATTGCGGATCATGTCCTCCGTCAGCGATGACGGCGGTTCCATGGCAACGAGGCAGAGAAGCTGCAGGAAATGGTTCTGGACCATGTCGCGCAGCGCGCCGGCCTTATCGTAATATTCCGCGCGGCCTTCCACGCCGACCTTTTCGGCCACCGTGATCTGGACATGGTCGATATAGTTGGCGGACCAGAGCGGTTCGAACAGGGCATTGCCAAAGCGCAGCACCATCAGGTTCTGCACCGATTCCTTGCCCAGGTAATGGTCGATGCGGAAGATCTGCTCTTCCTTGAAGATCGCCCCAACCTCGTTATTCACGGCATTGGCCGAGGCCTGATCCTTGCCGATCGGCTTTTCCAGGACGACGCGCGTCTTGGGGCAGATCAGGTCCGCTTCCTTTATATTGCGGCAGATGGAGCCGAACAGGACCGGCGAGGTCGCCAGATAGAAGACGCGGGCCTTTTCCCCGCCATCCTTCAGCGCCTCGACCAGCAGCGGCCAGTTGCCGCCGGGCTTGGTCGCGTCCAGCGCTACATAGGTGATGCGGCCCAGGAAACGGGCCAGGATGGCCTGATCGATATCTTCCGCCGGCACGAACTGTCCCAGGGCCTTGGTGATCTGTGCGCGGAAGGCGTCGGTATTCTGATCGGTGCGGGACACGCCGATGATGCGGCTGTCATCGGTCAGCTGATGGTCGCGTTCGCGGTAATAAAGGGCGGGCATCAGCTTGCGCAGGGCCAGATCGCCCGTGCCGCCGAACACCACATAGTCAAAGGGATTAACCTGCATCACATCAGCCATGGCACCCGGCCCGCCCGTCCCTTGATTTCCGGCCATTTCCTGGCCGAGGCGGCGCGCGGTCCGCGCCGTCTTCTGCATTGAATGTAGCAGAATTACCAAAGCTCGCAAGCGGCGACTACGTAGTCTGTCTGCATTTCCGGCATTCGCGCGCATGTTTGTGACCGACATGCTGCGCTGCGGCGTAACTTTACTACGGCTTTTGCCCTGGGAAAGGCATTTCGGGGGCGGAGCGGGCTAAACTTGGCGGGCAGGGGTGCCCCGCTGTTACCGCCTGTATGCCGGCCTTGCCAAATCCGGCTGGATTTCGTGTAATTCCCTTACACGGGCCTGCCGGCCGGTATCAGATGTTTGGGGGAGTGGCCGACGTGCTTGAACGTATCCGTGGCATGCAGTCCGGTCTGCGCCGATCCGAACAGAAGATCGCGGAAGTGGTACTGAAGCGCCCGCATTCGGTGGTCAACGCCTCCGTGGCGGAGGTGGCGCGCGAGGCGCAGGTCAGTCAGCCGACGGTTGTGCGCTTCTGCCGCTCCATCGGCTGCGCCGGGTTCCAGGATTTCAAGCTGCGGCTGGCCCAGGATCTGGCCACCGGCACCCCTTATGTGCATGAAGAGGTGCGGCCCGATGATCCGGTGGTCGATGTGGCCGCCAAGGTCCTGAACCGCTCCATCGCGTCGCTGACGCGCGTGCGCAACCATACCAACCCGGAAGCGCTGGACGAGGCGGTGCGTATCCTGGCCGAAGCGCAGCGCATGGAATTCTATGGGTTCGGTGCGTCGGGGGTCGTGGCCATGGATGCGCAGAACAAGTTCTTCCGTTTGGGCATTCCCTGCGTCGCCTATACCGATTTCCATGTACAGGCCATGTCGGCCACCCTGCTGGGCCCCAATGCGGCGGCCCTGGTCATCTCCCACACGGGCCGCACGCGCGAATTGCTGCGGTCGGTCGATCTGGCGCTGGATAGCGGGGCCAAGGTGGTGGCGCTGACCTCGGGCGGGTCGCCGCTGGCGGAAAAGGCGACGGTGTCGCTGCTGGTCGATGTGGTGGAAGATACCAGCATGTACACGCCGATGGTCAGCCGTCTGGCGCATCTGGCCATGCTGGACGTGTTGCAGGTGGCCGTGGCTCTGCGCCGGGGTGTCAATCTGGCTGAAAGCCTGGCGCGGTCGAAGCGACCGATCCGGGAGCGGCGGTTGGGTCAGCGGGGGTAGGGGCAGTTCCTTCACCGG
>JAEMSB010000664.1 GCA_016463045.1 Niveispirillum sp. | reverse complement strand
CTTGCGGGAGAGGGAGGGGCCCAAGCCGGGAGGCTTGGGAGGGTGAGGGAACTCCACCCCGCTATATCGCTTCCCCCATATCACGCGGTGAAATCGGTATTTTCCCGGCATAGCGGACGGGCCTAGCCTGGGGTCAATTCAGCCAAGCGGGAAAGCGCATCATGGTTTTGCGGGTCGGGATCGCCGGATATGGCACCATCGGGGCGGCTGTTGGCCGGGCGCTGGATGCCGGGATGGAGGGGCTGACCCTGACCGCGGTCACCAGCGGCGATGCCGCCAAGGCGCGGGTCCGCATGGGCGGCCTTAAGGCCCAGGTGCCCGTTGTCGATGCCGAGACGCTTGCCGAACTGTGCGACATCATTGTCGAATGCGCGCCCACGGCGGCCTTTGCCGATATCGCCCTGCCGGCCCTGGCGCGCGGTCGGACGCTGGTGACGGTCAGCGGTGCGGCCCTGCTGCAACGCCCGGACATCATCGACGCGGCGGGTATCCATGGCGGGCGCATCATCCTGGCCACCGGTGCTCTACTGGGCTTTGACGCGGTGCGGGCGGCGGCGGAAGGGACCATCCATTCCGTCACCATGGTCACGCGCAAGCCGCCGACCTCCCTGACCAAGGCCAAGGAGGTGGTGGAGCGCGGGCTGGACCTGCTGTCGCTGACCGAACCGTTGAAGCTGTTCGATGGATCGGCGCGGGAGGGGGCGGCGCGGTTTCCGGCCAATGTCAATGTCGCTGCCGCCCTGGGCCTGGCCGGCATCGGGCCGGATCGCACGCAGTTGCAGATCTGGGCCGACCCATCGGTTACCCGCAATTGCCACCGCATCGTGGTGGACGCCGACAGCGCCCGCCTGACGCTTGAGATCGAGAATGTGCCGACGGTGGAAAACCCCGGCACGGGCCGCATCACGGCCCTGTCGCTTGTCGCTGCCGTGCGGGGCCTGACATCGGCCTTCCGCGTCGGCTCCTGACCCTAGAGAAGGAACCATCATGGTCATTCCCTTGAAGCATGTCGCCATTTCCACCCAGGACCCGGAGGCGTCGCGCGATTTCTTCGCCAATGTCATGGGCTGGACCGTTGCGGGCCGCGTCGACAGCCGCAATGCCCAGGGCTATTACGTGACCGACGGCACCATCAATATCGCCCTGCTGCGGTTCAAGAACCGGCCCGCCGCCGGCCTGGAATTCCCCGAGGGCTATAACGGACTGCATCATCTGGGTTTCCAGTGCGAGGATGTGGAGGCGACGGCGGAATATATGGAAGACCAGGGCTTCCCCCCGCGCCACGACATCAACATCGCCCAGGGCCTGGGCAAGAATCCCGACAAGGACAATGCCGAATATAAGATGACCGGCCCCGCCAGCGTCATGATCGACATTTCCGAACGCGGCTGGGTGGGTACATCCAGCTACAAGCCCAAGGCCGGCTGACGCCCTACCGCTTTCCCCCTACAATCAATATTCCGGAGCCATATCATGGCCACCCAACCGTTCGCCCGCATCGTGCCGGCGGTCGCCACCCCGTTTTTCGCTGACGGCAAGATTGATCTGGGCCGAATGGCAGCCCATTGCCGCTGGCTTCTGGCCGAGGGGGCGGACGGGCTGCTGCTGTTCGGGTCCACGGGCGAGTCCGCGTCGCTGACCAATGCCGAGCGCATGATGGTGGTGGACAGCCTGATCGCCCAGGGTATCGAGCCGGCCCGCCTGCTGGTCGGCACCGGCTGCTGCGCGCTGGCCGATACGGTGCTGCTGTCATCGCATGCCACCGACAGCGGCTGTGCTGGCGTACTAGTGGTGCCGCCCTTCTTCTTCAAGGGCGTGCCCGACGCCGGCGTCCGCCGCTATTTCCGCGACCTGATTGAAGGCGTGAACGATCCGCGCCTAGCGATCTACCTCTACCATTTCCCTCAGACATCGGGCGTGCCCATCACCCCGACGTTGGCCCAGGATCTCGTGCGGGCGCACGGCTCCACCATCCGGGGCTACAAGGACAGTTCCGGCGACTGGTCCAACACCCAGGCCGTGCTGGAGGCGCTACCGGGCCTGGAGATATTCGCAGGAACCGAGGCACGGATGGTCGATCTGATCACGCGCGGCGGGTCCGGCTGCATCAGTGCCACCGCCAACCTGCATGCCCGCTCCATCCGCGCCCTGGTCGATGCCATCGGCACGCCGGCAGAGGGTGACCGGCTTTCCAAGGTAGCGGAATTCCGCAATGCCTTTACCGGCGTGCCCCTGGTGCCGGCGGTGAAGGCCGTTCTGGCGCATCTGCATAATGATCCGGAATGGTCGCGTCTGCGAGCCCCCCTGATGTCGCTGGA
>JAEMSB010000663.1 GCA_016463045.1 Niveispirillum sp. | reverse complement strand
GGTCAGGACATGACCGATCCCATCCGCCCCGAAGATGACATCCAGAAAATCCCGGCAATGGGCGGTCAGCTCCGTCGCACTGACCGGCCCGTCGACCGCGTAACCCAGATAGCAGGCCTCAAACCGCTTGCAGGCGGCCACCGGGTCGGGTTGGGCCAGACAGGCGAAACGCCAGGTGCCGATGGAACTGCCCACCATGTGCAGGGGGCGCTCCCGCTTCTGGAACCAGCTTCCGAACAGGGCCTGATCCAGCCTTGTCAGGGCCAGCCATTTCGCCCCACCGCTGGCGCCCGCCACCACATCGAACAAATCCTCATGCAGCCCGTCCCGGCGGATGCGGGCCATGGCCTCTGGACCGGCCAGGAAACGCAGGGGCGTGGAAGGCATCGGGGGCCGCCGCATGGTTAAGGGGTCTATCGCGCCGCAACATAGGCAGTGCGCGACATTCCGGCAAGGGCAGGCACGGCCCCGCCTATTGACGCGGGGCGTGGCAACGTGATGATAGGAACCAAGCCATACACGAAAACATCAGGCCTAAGGCAACAGACCCATGTTCAATATCGCCACCGTGGATTACCGGGCGCCCGATGCCGCGCAGCAGTTCGTCACCTCGCTGCGGGAAACCGGCTTCGCCGTCCTGCGCAACCACAGCATCGACACTGCCCTGATCCAGGACCTGTACAAGGTCTGGTCCGGCTTCTTCGCCTGGGACGGCAAGCACGAGTACAAGTTCGACCCGGAAATCCAGGACGGCTATTTCCCGTTCAAGTCGGAAAACGCCAAGGACAGTGCCGTCAAGGACCTGAAGGAATTCTACCATGTCTATCCGGGTCGCCGCCTGCCGCCGCAGGTGAAGGACGCGACCGACCGGATGTATGCCGACCTGTCTGCCATGGGCCTGACCTTGCTGAACTGGATCCAGGACAATGTGCCCGAGGATCTGCGTAACAGCTTCAAGCAGCCGCTGCCCAACATGATGGATGGCTCCACCAGCACGCTGTTCCGCGTCCTGCACTATCCGCCCATCGGCGAGGGGTATGAGCCGGGGGCCGTGCGCGCAGCGGCACATGAGGATATCAACCTGATCACCCTGCTGGTGACAGGTAGCGAGCCGGGCCTGCAGGCCCAGGACACCGCCGGCAACTGGCACGACGTGCCATGCGATGCCGGGATGATCGCCGTCAATGCCGGCGACATGCTGAAGCTGGCGTCGGGCGGCTATTTCCCGGCGACGACCCACCGCGTGGTGAACCCGCCGCCGGAACATAATGTCTCCCGCTATTCCATGCCGCTGTTCCTGCACCCCCGCCCCGACGCCCCTCTCTCGGATGAGCTGACGGCCGGGCAGTATCTGGATCAGCGCCTGCGGGAGATTGGCTTGAAGAAGTAATGTCACACCCCTCCCCGCCGGCCTGAACCGGCGGGGAGGGGGTATGAGACCTCAGTTCACGCGGCTGCCGGTACCCAGCAGGCCGCGGTTGCGCAGCAGGGCGTCAACCTTGGGTGCGCGGCCCCGGAAGGCAACATAGGCCTCCATCGGGTCCTTGGAACCGCCGGCGCTGTACACTTCCTGGTACAGCTTCTGGGCCAGCTTCGGATCGAAGATGTTGCCGGCTTCCTTGAAGGCATCGAACCCGTCGGCATCCAGCACTTCGGCCCACATATAGCTGTAATATCCGGCGGAGTAGCCGTCGCCGGAGAAGACGTGCGTGAAGTGCGGGCTGCGGTGGCGCATGACGATTTCTTTCGGCATGCCCAGCTTGGCCAGCTCATCGCGCTCGAACTTGTCCGGGTCCAGGTCCTTGGCGTCGGTCAGGCTGTGATAGGCCAGATCGACCAGGGCGGACGAGGTGTAGGAGACGGTGGCAAAACCCTGGTTGAAGGTCTGCGCCGCCAGGATCTTGTCCAGCAGAGCCTTGGGGATCGGCTCGCCCGTCTTGTAATGGACGGCGAAGCGCTGCAGAATCTCCGGCTGCTCGATCCAATGTTCCAGGATCTGGCTGGGGAATTCCACAAAGTCGCGCAGCACCGACGTGCCCGAAAGCTGCGGATAGGTCACGTCCGACAACATGCCATGCAGGCCGTGGCCGAACTCATGGAACAGGGTGGTGGCGTCATCGAACGACAGCAGCGTCGGTTGGCCCTCGGCCCCCTTCGCGAAATTATTGTTGTTCATGACGATGGGCGTCACCTTGCCCGACAGCTTTTCCTGCTCACGCAGGGAAGACATCCAGGCGCCGGAACGCTTGGATGGACGGGCGAAATTGTCGCTGTAGAAGACGGCGACGTGCTGGCCCTTCCTGTCCTTGACCTCATACAC
>JAEMSB010000172.1 GCA_016463045.1 Niveispirillum sp. | reverse complement strand
CTCCAACTCTCGCAGGCCCGGCCCCAGCGCCTTGGCGCCGTAGGCCTGGGCGAAGGTTGGCGGCACGATGATGTCGCGCGTCCCGGAAACCAGCGTGAGAGACAGGCTTTTCGCCGGCGCCTCGCCCGGCGAGGTATCGGCAAAGGCCGCCTCCCCTCGCGTGGCGGCCCCGATCAGCTTGTCCACCGTTTCCGGCCCGCCACAGGCTGCCGGCCCCCGCGCGCGGTAATCGCGCAGATCGACAATCCCGGCCAGCGACACCACCCCCGTCACGGGCAAGGCGTCGGCCTTGTAAAGCGGGCTGCCCTTGGGCAGCAGCGCACGCCCGGCGGCCCAGACGGCCAGATGCCCGCCCGCCGAATGCCCCGCCACGGCCACCCGCGTCAGGTCCAGCTTGTGCGGCCCGGCCAGGGCGCGCACCTGCTCCATGGCCGCCGACACATCCTGGAAAGTGCCGGGATAGCCGCCACCGGCCTGCCCCAGCCGGCGATATTCGATGTTCCACACGGCGATGCCGGCATCCGACAGCGCCTTGGCCATCGGGTTCATCAGTTCGAACGCCGGCACATCCCCCAGCCAGCAGCCGCCATGGATCAGCACCAGCACCGGGTGCGGTCCCGCCCCCGCCGGCAGCCACAGATCCCCGAACTGCTGCGCATCGCTGCCATAGGTGACACGAACGCCGCCGGTCACCTTGGGCCGGGCCAACAGGTCCTTGTATGTGAGGACCGGCGGCGGGTCGGCGGCCAGGGCTGGCACGGATAACAAGAGGGCGGAAACGGCAAGGGCAGGAAGCAGACGCAACATTGGCGGCACCCTATGATGGATACCGCCCATGGTGACCCGCTTAAAACACCCGCGTCAACCAGTAGAAACCGGCGCCCACGGCGGCGGCGGCCGGCATGGTCAGGACCCAGGCCACCAGAATGCCCTGTGCCAAGCCCCAGCGCACGGAGGAGGCGCGCTGCGCCGACCCGACGCCGACGATGGCGCCGGTGATAGTATGGGTGGTGGAGACGGGAACGCCCAGATATGTGGCCGTGAACAGGGTGATGGCGCCCGCCGTCTCGGCACAGCTGCCATGGACGGGCTTCAGTTCCGTCAGGCGCGAGCCCATGGTCTTCACGATCTTCCAGCCGCCGAACAGCGTGCCCAGACCCATGCAGAACTGGCAGGAAATGACCACCCAAAACGGCACATGGAACCCGTCGGGCATATAGCCCTGGCTGAACAGCAGGACGGCGATGATGCCCATGGTCTTCTGCGCGTCATTGCCGCCATGGCCCAGGCTGTAGAGCGAGGCCGAGACGATCTGCACGCTGCGGAATACCTTATCCACCTTGAAGGGGGAGAAGCGGCGGAATATCCAGGAGACGATAACCATCAGGATGATGGCCAGTACGAAGCCGACCGTGGGCGAAATCACGATGGCCACCGCCGTCTTGATCAGGCCCGAACCGACCACCCCGAACCCGGCCTTGGCCACGCCCGCCCCGACCAGACCACCCCCCCGCGCATGGGAGGAGGAGGAAGGGATGCCGCCCAGCCAGGTGACGATATTCCAGATGATCGCCCCCATCAGGGCCGCGAAGATTACCGAGGCATCGATGATGCTGGCATCGACAATGCCCTTGCCGATGGTGTTGGCCACATGCGTGCCGAAAAAGATGAAGGCGATGAAGTTGAAGAAGGCCGCCATGATGACGGCGTTGCGCGGCGACAGCACACGCGTCGAGACCACCGTCGCGATGGAATTGGCCGCATCATGCAGGCCGTTCAGGAAATCGAAGGCCAGCGCCAGGGCGATCAGGCCGATCAGGATCGGCAGGGAGATCAGTTCCATGGGAGGCGCCGATCAGACATTGTCGACAATGATGCTGTCGACGATGTCGGCGACATCCTCGCCCGCGTCCAGCACGGCTTCCATCAGTTCCAGGATCTCGCGGATCAGCGCCTGGCGATAGGTGATGGGGGCATCCAGACCGCCGCTTTCCTGACGCAGACGGGCCTTGGCGGCGCGCAGGATCTTGTCGCTGTCGCTCTCCAGCTCGGAAATCTCGCGCGTCATGCGGGTCATTTCCGCGACATGGCGGGGAATGTCACGCAGCTTGGGCAGGCATTCCGGCAGGATGGCGGCACAGCGCACGATCAGGTCGGAAAGCGCATGCATCTCGGCCGTATATTCCATCGGGCCGGCTTCCGTCATGTGACGGGCCACGTCCTGGATCAGGTCGATAATGTCATCCATGCGCTTGGCCAGATCCTGAATGTCGGACCGGTCGAAGGGCACGATGAAGGAACGATGGACAGCCGCCTGGATCTCCTTGGTGATCTTATCGGCATCGTTCTCCGCCTGATGGATACGCTGGAACCGCATCTCCAGCTGGTCACCATTCTTGACCAGATCGCGCAGCGCCTCCGCGGCAACCAGAATCAGACGGGCATGGTCGGTGAAATGGTCGAAAAACCGTTCTTCGCGGGGCATCATGGCCCGGAACAGGCTCAGCATCTTCTATCCCGATAACGCAATCGCAGGGGCACTGCCGGCCTTCACGCCGCAGTCTGGCCTCCATGTAGCATTGAACGACATCGTTCTGTAATGTTAATGTCACAAAACGGTCATGTTGGCCCAAGATACTGGGTGATTATCCGTCGCACCAAGAACGGATAGCTATTCAGGCAGTTCGTTCAGGGTGTAAAAGCAGTAAATGGGTGATCGTAAAAACACAGTCCAGCATGCGGCCCTGCCGTTCCGCATGACCGCAACCGGCCCGGAAATCCTTCTGGTCACATCGCGCGAAACGCGGCGGTGGATCATTCCCAAGGGATGGGCGAAGAAGAATGTCGAACCGCATGAGATGGCCGCCATTGAAGCGTTCGAGGAAGCGGGCGTGCGCGGCAAGGTAAAGAAGAAGGCCGTTGGCGAATACCGCTATGACAAGCGGCTGGACGATGGCAGCACCATTACCTGCGACGTCACCGTCTTCCCCCTGGAAGTGTCCACCGAACTCCCCGACTGGCCCGAACGCACCCAACGCGACCGCCGCTGGTTCCCCCCCGCCGAAGCCGCCATGCTGATCAGCGAGCCAGGGCTGGTGGATATTTTCCAGAAGCTGGCGGTGAAGTGGGAGGATTGAGGCTACCCGCCCAATTTCCCGCCATCTGCCGCTTTTCCTGGCACCCTCGCCGTAACAGGCGTAGCATCTCCCCAGACCGGTCACGCGCCAAGACCGGACTTTGCCTTGTTTTCCGCCATTCAGACGCCCTTGGCACGGAACCTGCGAAGCTGATCGGCTTTCCCACGTTTCGACCCAAGGTCACTTTCAGGGGAGGCAGGATGGAGATCGGTATATTCATTCCCATTGGGAATAATGGCTGGCTGCTGTCGGAGAACGCGCCGCAATACAAGCCTAGCTTCGATCTGAACAAACAGATCACTCAATCGGCGGAAAAGCACGGTCTGGATTTCGTGCTGTCGATGATCAAGCTGCGCGGTTTCGGCGGCAAGACCGAATTCTGGGACCATAATCTGGAAAGCTTCACCCTGATGTCGGGTCTGGCCGCCGTGACCAGCCGGATCAAGATCTACGCCACCGCCGCGACCCTCGTCATGCCGCCCGCCATCGTAGCCCGCATGGCATCCACCATCGATAGCATTTCCGGCGGCCGCTTCGGCGTGAACCTCGTCACCGGTTGGCAGCGACCGGAATATTCGCAGATGGGGCTGTGGCCGGGGGATGAGCATTTTGCCAACCGCTACGACTATCTGGCTGAATATGCCACCATCCTGCGTGAGCTTTGGGCCAATGGCCGTAGCGACCTGAAGGGCAAATATTTCCAGATGGATGATTGCCGCCTGTCACCGCGTCCGCAGGCCGATGTGAAGCTGATCTGTGCCGGGTCGTCCAATGCCGGCATGGCCTTTTCCGCGCAATATGCCGACTATAATTTCTGCTTCGGCATGGGGGTGAACACGCCCACCGCCTTCGCCCCTACCGTGGACCGAATGCGGGTGGCTGCGGAAAAGACCGGGCGCGACGTTTCCTCCTACGTCCTGTTCATGATCATCGCCGATGAAACGGACGAGGCGGCAAGGGCCAAGTGGGAGCACTATAAGGCCGGTGCCGATCAGGAGGCGATATCCTGGCTGGGCGTACAGGGCGCCGCCGACACCAAATCCGGGTCCGACACCAACGTGCGCCAGATGGCCGACCCCGTCTCCGCCGTGAATATCAACATGGGCACGCTGGTCGGGTCCTATGAAACCGTGGCCCGCATGCTGGACGAGGTGCCGACAGTCCCCGGCACGGGCGGCGTGCTGCTGACCTTTGATGATTTCGTGAAGGGGGTGGAGGATTTCGGCACCCGCATCCAGCCCCTGATGAAATGCCGTCAGCATATCAAGGGGCTGGCATGAGCAGCGCCGGGTATGAGCCGCCAAAGCCCCGCGCGCAATCCGTCACCCTGCCCGCCCGCCCGGAACCGATCCGCCTGAACCCGGCGGAAACCGCCGTCATTGTCGTGGATATGCAGAATGCCTATTCCACGCCCGGCGGCTATGTCGATCTGGCCGGGTTCGACATTTCGGGCGCGCGCGGCACCATCGCCAATATCAAGCGCACGCTGGATGCCGCCCGTGCCGCCGGCGTCCTGGTCGTCTATTTCCAAAACGGCTGGGACCCGGACTATGTGGAGGCGGGGGGGCCGGGCTCGCCCAACTGGCACAAATCCAATGCCCTGAAAACCATGCGGGCAAGGCCGGAGTTGCAGGGACAATTGCTGGCCAAGGGCACCTGGGACTACGCCATTGTGGAGGAGTTGCAGCCGCAGAAGGGCGATATCCTGATCCCCAAGACCCGCTATAGCGGTTTCTTCAACACCAATGTCGACAGCGTCCTGCGCGCACGCGGCATCCGCAATCTGATCTTTGTGGGCATCGCCACCAATGTCTGCGTGGAAAGCTCGCTGCGCGACGCCTTCCACCTGGAATATTTCGGGGTGATGCTGGAGGACGCGACCCACCATTTGGGGCCTGACTTCGTCCAGAAGGCGACCGTCTATAATGTCGAGAAATTCTTCGGCTGGGTCGCCACCGTCGATGATTTCTGCGGGGTGATCTCCCAGGCCGCCCCAGTGGAATGACGTAGGTCAGGTCGAGGGCGTGAGCCCGAGCCCTGACAGCATTGCCAAAAAGCCTTTCCCGTCAGGGCTCGCGCGTCGCGCTCGACCTGACCTACGGGGCATATCACGAAGGAGCAAACCATGCCCAAGCAGATCATCGTGCCGGAAGGCACGCAAAAGCCCATCGCCCCCTATTCGCCGGGCACGCTGGCCGACGGGATCGTCTATGTCTCCGGCACCCTGCCGTTCGACAAGAATAACGACGTGGTCCATGTCGGCGATGCGGGCGCCCAGACCCGCCATGTGCTGGAGACCATCAAATCGGTGATCGAAACGGCGGGCGGGACCATGGAGGATGTGACCATGAACCACATCTTCATCACCGACTGGGCCAATTATCAGGCCGTCAACAAGGTCTATGCCGAATATTTCCCGGGCGACAAGCCCGCCCGCTATTGCATCCAGTGCGGTCTGGTAAAGCCCGACGCGCTGGTGGAAATCGCCACCGTCGCCCATATCGGGAAAAAGTGATGCATGTGGAAACCCATGGCCGGGGCGACAGGGACGCCCCGGTCCTGATCCTGTCCTCGGGCCTGGGCGGCTCCGGCGCCTATTGGGCGGCCCAGCTCCCCGCCCTTACCCCGCATTTCCGCGTCATCACCTACGACCATCGCGGCACGGGGCGCACGGGCGGCACGGTTCCGGAAAATGGCGGGATCGGCGCCATGGCCGACGATGTGCTGGACATTGCCGACCGTCTGGGCGTGCGGCACTTCAGCCTGATGGGCCATGCCCTGGGCGGCCTGATCGGTCTGGATCTGGCCCTGCGCGCGCCCGACCGGCTGGACAGGCTGGTCCTGATCAATGCCTGGAGCAAGGCTGATCCCCATTCCGGCCGCTGCTTTGATGTGCGCCTGGAACTGCTGGAAAAATCCGGCATTCCGATGTTCGTAAAGGCACAGCCTTTGTTCCTCTACCCCGCCATCTGGATGGCGGAGAATGCCGACCGCCTGGAGGCTGAGGAGGCGCACGCCATCGCGCATTTCCAGGGTGCCGACAACATTCGCCGCCGCATCGCCGCCCTTCGCGGCTTTGATATTGATGCAAAATTGGGGGCCATCCCCCACCCCTGCCTCGTCATCGCCACCAAGGATGACCTGCTAGTCCCCTACAGCCGCTCACTGCGTCTGGCCGACGGCCTGCCCAACGCACAACTGCACCTGACTGATTTCGGCGGCCATGCCGTGAATATCGTGGACCCGGACGGGTTCAATGCGGCGGTGCTGGGTTTCTTACGGGTGTCCGATCATGGTTCTTCGTAATAGGTCTCAACATCCCGGTACGCCTCCAGGATGTTGATCACCTCCAACCGATCCTCAACATACTGAAAAAACACCACATATCCCCGAAACGGCGATGACCGCATGCCCGCGCGCAGTTCCGGACGGGGCCGACCCAAGGTACCGGGCAGCCGGGCCAGTTTGCGGCAATGGTCGCGGAGTGCCTCAACGAAATTGCGGGCTGTGGTGCGACTGCCGCTTTCCTGGCTGATATAATTGAAAAATTGTAGTCAGGTCGGCAACAGCATTGGCGAGAAAGCTGAGCCGCCGCATCAATAGCCCGCCTGCTGTAACTTTGCCTCTTCGGCATCCAGGATCGCGGTCAACGCATCATCATCGACGGCCCCGCCCCGCTCAACCGATGCATTCAACGTATCGCGCAGCGCCTGCAACCGTGCCTCGCGCTCCTCCACCAGACGCAGCCCCTCGCGGATAACCTCGCTGGCAGAGCCATAGCGGCCGCTTTTCACGGCATCATCCACAAACGTCTCCCACCGGCGACCGATCGATACATTCATGCTGCCCTCCCTGGCGCTGATCAGCACAGCATAACATGGATTGCGCATTCTTTGTTATCAACCGGTCGCCGCTACTCACATCCTGACGGTCAGCGACAGGCGCCAGGTCCGCCCTACCATCGGCTCATATTCCCCATCACCCTCGACAAAGAACCCCTGCGCATCGAACAGGTTCTGCACCTGGGCGCGCAGACTGGCATCCTGCCCCCACAGGCCGAATTCCTGGCGCAGGCCGGCATCGACCAATGTATAGGCCGGAGCATCAGCCAGATTATCGCCGCGCGCTGTCGTTTTGGCGCTGTGATCCACGGTCATGTCGACGGACAGCCCCTCCACGAGGCCGGGCGCATAATCGAGGCTGGCCTGCCACTGCATCCGGCTTTGCCCCACGGGCCGCCGCCCGATCAGGCCCTTGTCCACTTCCCCGCCCCGCACTTCGGGGTCCAACAGGACAGCGCCCAGCACCACTGACAGCCCTTCCACCGGCTCCCCCGACAGCGATGCCTCCACCCCCCGGTGCCGCACCTCGCCCAGGAAGCCATAGCGGCCACCGGCATCCATCCCGTCATAGGGCCGGCGCACATCGAACACCGAACTGGTCAGGGTCAGCGGCCCGACGGCGGTACGTACCCCCGCCTCCCGCTGCGTCGTCTTCACCGCCGGCAGTACCGCATTGCGGTTCACCGCCGTGATGGGCGCCGATCCGCTTTCCTCCAGCCCCTTGGAATAGCTGGCATAGGCGATGACGCCATTATCAAACCGCCAGGCCGCGACCCCATTATAAAGCCAGGGCTTGGACCCGCCGCGTGCCTGCCCGCCCGTGCCCGGCCGCGCGATCTTGGTATAATCGGCCTTCTGCACCCCGGCCCCCAGGTCCAGCCGCCCGTCCCAAGACAGGTTATAGGCCAGGCCCAGCGTGTGCTGCTTCACCTCGTTGCGGTCCTGGGGCTGGTCGAACCGCACCACCGGCTCCGCCACATCGGGCCGGCGATCCATGGCCCAGGGGCCGTAATCGACCTCGACATCCCCGCCCTTGCGGCTGCGCTTGGACAGTCCGCGCCCGGCCAGACTGACTGTCTGCTGTGTCTGGCCGTGCACCCATTCATAGGCGACCGACGCCTCCCCCGACCATGCCGCATACCGCGTGGCCGGCAGCAGCACATGCAGCATCCGCCCCTGCCGGTCCTGATCGACCGACAGCAGGGCAAACGCGTCATAGGGCAGGCGATGCACCGACCGGAACAGGCCGGCCCGCGCCGTCAGCCCGTCCATCAGTCCCGCATCAACAATCACCCCCTGGTTCTCGCTCTCATAGGCCCAGTCGGCCCAGGGCAGCGTATGATCGACGCCCCGGTCCACGCGCGGCGGCAGATAGGGGCCGTCGGGCAGATAGTTGGGCACAACCTCGCTGTCATGCATCTGGTCCCAGTCGGCAAAGCCCGTGACCGACACATCCTCCGTCACCTGCCAGCGTGGGACGAACCCGGCGGACCAGGACCGCTGATCCCCGCCAAACGCGCCATTG
>JAEMSB010000662.1:1920-2322 GCA_016463045.1 Niveispirillum sp. | reverse complement strand
GCGATCAGCAATACCTGTCCTCCGGATGCCTCAATCTGCCGTAACTGCCCTATCTTGCGGCTAGTCTTGTCGTCCGCCGGATGATCGACCAACCAGCGATCCCACAACGACCGGTCCGGAAAGGCGCTACGACCGATCAGTACCAACCGCGCCTGGACGCTTTGCGCCAGATAGAGGGCGAGATTCAAGCCCACGCCGCCCAGCCCACCGGTGATCAGGTAAACCCCGTGTCGCCGCAATTGCCGGACGGCACCTCCCGTGGGGTCCAACGTAACCGGGTCGAAACTGTGAACCAGCCGATCCCGCCCGCGATAGGCAATCCAGGGATCATTTCCGGGTGTTTCCAGTTCCGCCAGAAGCAGGTCGGCTGACGCCAAGATCTCAGCCGACTGGGGATTGCTG
>JAEMSB010000662.1:0-1910 GCA_016463045.1 Niveispirillum sp. | reverse complement strand
CCTTTTCCGGGCACGGTGCACTGGAACCGGTGTCCAGCACGCCGTTGGTGACGACCGCCAAGGTTATAGTGTCGCCCGCCAATGCCTCGGCGAGCACTGCGGCAAGGGTTAGCAGGCTGAAGAACCCATGCTCCTGCGCTGCGGTGTAACCTGCCTCCCCACCGGCCAGCGGGGGCAATGACCAGCAATGGACCACCCGATCGAAACCGATGCCGCTATTGGGACGGATCAGCGCCCGATAATCCTCGATCGCGGTGGGCCGGATCTGAAAATCATCGCCGTGGCTGCGGAACCGATCCCCAGACGCGACATTAATGACCCTTCGTCCGGACTGCCGCAAGCGCGTGACGAGGGCCGTGACCAGGGCTGACTCATCGCTGAAGACTAGCCAGGGTTTCGCCGCCGCCGCCGCCGTTCCTGACTGTTCAGCCCAACCCGAGGCCGGGGGCAACAGGCTGCGTTTCCAGGATGGGAGATGGAACCAGCGGCCCAGCGGTAGCTTGCCGTCCACGGATGGCAACGGCGATTGCGTCAAGGTGCCCGGCACGGGGGCATCAATCCAATAGCGTTGATGTTCAAACCGATACAGGGGCAGCGGGATGCGCGTTGCTATATCCGCCTGGTGAAAGCCTGCCCAGTCCACCTCCGTGCCGCCAGACCACAGGCGCCCCAAGCTGTTCAGGATGGTGTGCGTCTCATCGCCAACAGTTGGGAGTTGTCCACCAGCCGTTGGCCGAGCCAGCGACATCAGCGTCGGCGACCCCGGTACAAAGCCGGAGTGACGCCGCACAAGGGCACCAAGAACGCCGCCAGGCCCCACTTCGACAATGGGACCCGGCATTTCAGCCAACATGGTTCCCGCCCCATCTAGGAACCGTACCGGTTGGAGCATATGCTGCAACCAATACTCTGGATCTGTGGCTTGCTCGGTGCGCAACCATGTTCCGGTTAGGTTGGAGATGATGGGCAGGGTTGGCGCGTTCAGCCTCACTTCTGCGACAATGTCCCGGAACGGGGCAGCGATCGGCGCCATCATCGGGGAATGAAAGGCGTGGGTCACGTCCAGCCGTCGGTAGGCCGTCTGCATCGTCTCCAGCCGGGCGGCCAAGGCAGTGATAGCGTCATCCCGCCCCGATACGACGCAATCCACCGGGGTATTGATCGCGGCCACGGCCAAATCATCGGTCAACAGCGGGATGACTGCATCGACAGACGCGGAAACCGCCAGCATGGCACCACGCGGACAATTCCAGATCAAGCGGCCGCGCTGTACCATCAGATGCAAACCGGTTTCCAGGTCGAACACGTCGGCCAGGCAGGCCGCCACATATTCCCCTAGACTATGGCCGATCATGGCGCGTGGTCGCACGCCCCATGACATCCATAGCTTGGCCAAGGCATATTCGGTAGCAAACAGGGCGGGTTGGGTCAGCCAGGTCTCGGCCAACTGCACGCCTGCCGCCGCTATCCCGTCGGGCTCGGGGTAGAGGACATCCCGGATATCCAGCCCAAGCTGTGGCCGCAATAGGTCGGCACAACGGTCGATTTCGGCGCGAAACACGGGTTCGGTACGGTAAAGGGCTGCCCCCATGCCCGGGAACTGACTGCCCTGTCCGGGGAACAGCCAAATCGGCCCTGCGGCTGGGCTGGACTTTGACCTTGCGTCTTGGCTGAGGACCGCCTTTTCCAATGCCGCCGCGCCATCCGTCGCCTCGCGGCAGACCACAGCAAGGCGGTGAGGAAAGGCGCGTCGCCCCCGGCTCAACGTCACAGCAACATCAACGGGTGCCAGGGTCGGATGCGCCCGTAAATGCGCCGCCAAATCCTGTCGCAGGGCGTCCAGGGCGCTGGGGCTGCGGGCAGACAAGACCAAAAGCTGCCGCGGTCGGGCCGAGGTGGAGGGGGCTTGC
>JAEMSB010000661.1 GCA_016463045.1 Niveispirillum sp. | reverse complement strand
GGGGATCAACCGCTGGAATATGCGCTGGAAGGGGCCATTTTTGTGACTGGGGCGGCAGTGCAATGGCTGCGCGACGGGCTGGGCCTGATCGTGGCGGCGTCGGAAACCGACGCGCTGGCCCGCTCGCTGAGCGACAATGACGGCGTCTATTTCGTGCCGGCGCTGACCGGGCTGGGAGCGCCGCATTGGGACCCCTATGCGCGGGGCCTTATTGCCGGACTGACGCGCGGCACCAGCCGCGCGCATTTGGCGCGCGCCGCGCTGGAAGCCATGGCCTATCAGACCCGCGACGTCACCCGCGCCATCGAAGCGCAGACGGGTATCGCGCTAACCGAACTGCGCGCCGATGGCGGGGCTGTGGGCAACAGCTTCCTGATGCAGTTCCAGGCCGACCTTCTGGGCGTGCCGGTAGAGGTTCCGCGTGTGTCGGAGACGACGGCGCTGGGGGCTGCCTATCTCGCAGGGCTAGCGACCGGGATGTGGCAGGACCGGGATGAAATCCGCGCCACATGGAAACTGGCAAGCCGCTTCGAACCGGGAATGAAGCCGGCGGAGCGCGATCGGCTTTACACGCAATGGACAAGAGCCGTGGAGAAATCACGCGGATGGGCGGCATGAACATGGGATTGAACCGGGCAAGCGGGATCGCGGCCCTGGCCGCTGGCGGCAGCTGGGACCTTGTCATCATCGGCGGCGGGGCCACGGGTCTGGGCACGGCCCTGGACGCTGCTGCTCGTGGATACCGCACGCTGCTGCTGGAAGGGCATGATTTTGCAAAGGGCACGTCGTCGCGCGCCACCAAGCTGGTGCATGGCGGCGTACGCTATCTGGCGCAGGGAAACATTCCGCTGGTCCGCCACGCTCTGCATGAACGCGGTCGCCTGCTGGCCAACGCACCACAGGTGACGCGGCGACAGGGCTTCGTTGTCCCCTGCTATCGCTGGTGGGACATGGCATTTTACGGCGCGGGGTTGCTGGCCTATGACCTGCTGGCCGGCAAACTGGGGCTGGGCCGTTCCCGCCTGTTATCACGCAAGGAGGTCATGCGGCGGCTGCCGACCGTGAAGACCAGTGGGTTGGTCGGCGGCATCCATTATTATGACGGGCAGTTTGATGACAGCCGTCTGGCCATCACCATTGCCGCCAGCGCCGCCGATCATGGCGCCACCCTTCTCAACTATGTCCGCGTCATGGGTCTGCTGAAGACTGACGGGCGTATCGCCGGCGTGACGGCGCGTGACATGGAGACAGGCACGGATTACAGCATCCAGGCCAAGGCCGTGGTAAACGCTGCCGGTATTTTCATGGATGATATCCGGCACATGGACAGGCCCGATCTGGCCGAAGGTCTGTCGCTCAGCCAGGGTATCCATATCGTGCTGGACCCCAGCTTCCTGGCTAGCGATGACGCCATCCTGATCCCCAAGACCGCCGATGGCAGGGTTCTGTTCGTGCTGCCCTGGCTTGGTCGTACCGTGCTGGGCACGACCGACACACCGATTGAGACGGCCAGCATGGAGCCGCGCGCGCAGGAGGAGGAGATCCAGTTCCTTCTGGACCATGCGGCAGAGTATCTGACCCGCGCGCCGGCCCGGTCGGATGTGCTGTCGGTCTTTACCGGCATTCGGCCCCTGGTGAAAGTGAAGGGGGCGTCGGGTACCTCAGCGGTGCCACGCGACCATGTGCTGATGGTGTCGGACAGCGGGTTGGTGACGATCACGGGCGGCAAATGGACCACCTATCGTGAGATGGCGGAACAGACTGTCGATACCGCCGCGAATGTCGGCCACTTACCGTCCAAACCCAGCCCGACCAGGGATTTGCGCCTGCACGGCTGGGCAGCACGTGACAGCGCGGCAACTGACCCGTTGGCCGCCTATGGTGCCGATGCGCCTAAGGTGCGGGCTGTTCTGGCCGAACAGCCGGGCTGGGCATCACCAATGCATCCCGACCTGCCCTATGCGCTGGGTGAGGCCGCCTATGCCGCCCGCCACCTGATGGCCCGGACGGTGGAGGATGTTCTGTCCCGCCGCACACGCGCCCTGCTGCTGAACGCCGCCGCCGCCGTCGCGGCGGCCCCGGCGGTGGCGGGAGTTCTTGCCGCGGAACTGGGACGTGATGCGGCCTGGGTGGACGCACAAGTGACAGAATTCACAGAGCTGGCAGGGGTTTATCGGGTGTAGCGCGGATCAGCGAAGCATAATCCGCAGAGCCACGCAGGAAAGCGGGTTTCTGCGGATTATGGCAGCCGCCTAATCCGCGCTACGCCCCCCTCATCCAATCCTGAACCGCAATGTCACCGGACCCACCGGAATGCGGTAGCGG
>JAEMSB010000171.1 GCA_016463045.1 Niveispirillum sp. | reverse complement strand
GCCATCGACAGGGAAGGTCGGGATCAGATCAACCGACAGGGACCATTGGCCCGGTGGCAGGTGCAATTCATAGATCAGGGCCGGCCCACCCTGCGCGCGCGCAGGGGCCGTCACCGGGGCCACCGCCATCGCTCCGTCTCCTCGCCCCAGATCGGGGACCAGCGCCCAGGTGGCATCGGCGGCGGCCTCCGCCCGGCTGAACGCCTCCGCCTGCCGCACGATTTCCGTCGCCTCCGGTGCTGCTCCGGACGGTACCGGCTCGTCCGCGCGATCGGGCAAGGTCAGGGTCGCCGCGGGCAAGACCGGGGGCGACAGGCGGTATTTGCGCCACAGGCTGTCCGCCGGCTCCTCCGCCATGATGCCGCGCCATTTGCCGCCCGCAATCTCGTCATTATACTTGGCTGTCAGGGACTTCAGCGCCGCATCCGCCGCCCGCGCCTCTGCCCCGTTCCTACGGGCCGCGACTGGTTCGGCGTTAAACAGGGTTTCATAGGCTTCTGTCTTGAAATATCGCTGGTTGGCCAGTGCCGCTGCCCGCACTGGATACTCCACCAACTGGAAAAACGCATCGCGCAGCCGGGCTGGCACTAGCGGCTGCACCCGATCAAGATCGGCCACCAGATGATCAAAAGCCGCCAGCCGCTCAGATGCCTGCGCCGGGGTCAGGTCCGATCGGCGGGGCCGCTCCCCTGGCAGCCACCATTGCAGATGCTCCGGCTTGCGCTCAAAATTCAGCCGGTGATGCCGGGTTAGAATGCCCGCGACATCCGGCCCCAGCGCCTCGCCGAACGTCCGGGCCGACCAGTCGCGAAGGAACCCCGGTGCTCCACCCGCCCGCCGGAACCCCTCCATATCCCAGGCCATGCTGGTGAATAGATCAATGTTGGTTTCCGCCGGCTTGATATCGCCGACATTGGCAACCCAAAGCGTGCGGGCACCCAGATCGTAGGCCCGGCTCATTTCCAAGGCGATCAGCGATGGCGGAACCGTCGAGAGCCACAAATGCGACAGCGGTGCGCCCAGGTATGAGAGGTGATAATAGACCCCCGATCCTCCCGTCCGAGACCGCTCAGCTGCGTTAGGGAACTGCCGGATATAGCCGAAATTGTCATCGGGCCAGACCAGCGTGACATCGTCAGGCAGGTCCAGACCCGCCCGATATAGCGCCAGCACCTCCTTGTACGGCGTGAAGACCTGCGGCAGCCGCTCTATATCGGGACTGACATTCTGGGCCAGAAGCCGGCGCTGATCGGCGATGATGCGGTTCAAGAGGGTGCGCTGTGCCTCCACCCCTTCCACCCCGACAATGCCACTGTCATGGATGCCGCGCATGCCCAGTGTATAGACATTCTCAAAGCCGCCATTTGACCGTAATCGGTCACGCCAGTATTCACGGACAAGGTCGGGGTTCTTCGCATAATCATAGGCCGCCGCCGGTCCCTTCCACTCCCCGACATTGTTGCGCAGCAGCGGTTCGGCGTGGGACGATCCCATGATGATGGCATAGCGGTCGGCCAGTCGGGCATTCTCCGGATCGACATTGAAAGCCTGCGT
Source organism: Niveispirillum sp. (assembly GCA_016463045.1). GTDB lineage: Bacteria > Pseudomonadota > Alphaproteobacteria > Azospirillales > Azospirillaceae > Niveispirillum. Next base: position 6,980 of record JAEMSB010000171.1, on the reverse strand, counting down.
CACCTGATGCATGGCGGGCCAGAGAAGATTGGCGCGCAGGCGCAGCAGCAGGCCGAACACCTTCGCATAGGTCTTCGGCCCTATATCGCTGCGTTCCGGGTCAAGCGTGCCTGCGGCCCAGGGATGCAGGCCCCAATCCTCATCATTGATGAAGATACCCCGGTACTTCACCGATGGCGGCCCGAACCGCCGGACACCAGCGGCGATGTAAAGATCGGGCCGTCGCGCTGGCACCACATCCGCCCACCAGACCCAGGGGGATACACCAATGGCGCGTGACAGCTCATAAGCGCCATATGCCGTCCCCCGTCTGTCGCTGCCGATGATCACCAGGGCATTTTTTACCCCCGGGGCGGGATCGGTCACGCTTGTAATGATAAAACTTTCCCAGGCGCCCTCGAGGTCTGTGACATTGATCTGCCCTGCCGCGATCAGCCCGTCTATCAGGCGGGAGCGGCCCAATGTCCCGATCCACACCTCTCGCGGAGGACCCTTGCCCGGCATGCTGTCGGCCAGAAGGACGGGCTTCTTTCCTGTCACCTTTTCCAGATCGATGGCCAGATCATGGGCCGCAATGGTGACGACGGCATGGTCGTCTGGATCATGGCGGATAGGGACTGGACGCCCCTTCACCGACAGCGCGAACCCATCCGGCGAGGGGCGATCGGTCACCCAGGCATCGGCCTGGGCAGCAGGCGCCAGCCCGCCACACAGCATGAAGCAAAGAATCAGGCTGATCAGCGGGCCGGCTCGCATCCTCACTCTCCTGCTGAAATGCTAACGCTGGCTGGTTTCAGGTCATCACCAGTCACGGTTACTTTGAGGCTTCCCTTGTCCGTTGTCGCCCGCACCATGACCAGGGCACGTCCATTCCAGGCATTGCGCCTGGGCGACGTAAAGGGCGTGTGATCGGTGGGGGAGCCATTGTCAAACGCGGCCAGGACGCCCGGACCATCCACCCGCACCGAAAGGGCATGCGCCGCATCGGGCACACGCACCCCTTTGGCATCTACCACCTCCACCCGGATGAAGCCGACATGGTCGAACCCCGGTATCAGATGCTTCTGTTCGGCCACCAGCCGCACCGAAATGGGCTTGCCGGCGGTGCGCAACTCATGCTCCGCAACCTTGCGCCCATCGGTATCATACCCGACCGCCCGCAGGCTGCCCGGTGCGAAGGGGACCTCAAACCGGATGGCACTATCATCGGCGTTACGCGGCTTGCGGCCCAATGACTTGCCGTTCAGGAACACCTCAACCATCGGCGTATTGGCAACTACCTCCACCTTCTCCACCTGCCCCGTCTGCTGCGCGGGTGTCCAGTCCTCAAGCACGCCCGGCCCCTTGGGTTGCGGCATGGCCACGCCCACCATGGTGGGCAATTCGGATGTATCCAGCTGTTCTGTCACCCGCCGGCCCAATCGAACGACCGGCGTGTCTGACCACCACGACGCCCGCTCCCATCCGATCGGCTTCACCACGTCAGTGCGGTCAACAAGGCCTGACGGGTTGGAAATGAAGGGCCAGCCAGCCCTGTCTGCCTCGCCCAGGTAGTCGGCGCCTGTCCACAAGAACATGCCGGCATAGGGTGCATAGTCACGCACGGCCAGCCACGATCCCCGGTTCTTGGAATTTTCCGTACCGATGATCATGCGCGTCGGCTTATCCCTGTGCGCCTGGGTCAGCTCGCCCTCGCGGTAATTCTGCCCTACCACGTCCAGAAGATCAGCCAAACCGTTCTTGTAGTCGCCCGTGGTATTGGGTCGGAACAGGGCCATGGTTACGGGTCGTGTCGGGTCCTCAGCATGGAAGATGGCCTTCAGCCGCTCAATGATTGATTTCGCGACGATAGGGTAGGGTGTGTCGTGGATTTCATTGCCGATGGACCAGATGGCGACCGATGGGTGGTTCCGGTCACGTTTCACAAAGTCGCGTGCGTCCAGCGATGACCAGTCGGTGAAGAACAGGTGGTAATCCTGGGGGTTCTTTGCCACCGTCCACATGTCGAACGCTTCGTTCATGACCACCAGACCCAGCCGGTCACACAAATCCAGGAACTCCGGTCCGAACGGGTGATGGGCGGTACGCACGGCATTGACGCCCAGTGCCATCATCCCGCGCAGCCGCCGTTCATAGAATGAAAGGGGCACCGCCATGCCAAAGGCGCCGCCATCGGCATGGATGGCCACGCCTTTCAGCTTCACATTGCGGCCATTGATCCAGAAGCCGCTATCGGCCTTAAACGCCATGTCGCGCACGCCGAACTGCGCGCTGTCGGTTTCCAGGACGCTGCCATCCTCCGTCACGACTTCAAGCGCTGCCTTGTACAGATGTCCCTGGCCGATGTCCCAGCGAACGGGGTTGGCGATGCGCGCCTGTGCCGACAATTTCACGGCCCGCCCTGCCGGCAGTGTTACTGTTTCGCCCTGACTGGTCGAAACCGGCTTGCCGTCCGGTCCCGTGACGGTAACGCGCAGATAAGCCTGACGGTCGGTCTTGCCCCGGTTGATGATGGCACTTTCCACCGCCACGTCGGCAGATGTCGCGGTAATGGCCGGAGTCGATACGCGCGTGCCCCAGCCATCGACATGCACATCGCCGGTCAGCAGCAGCCGGACATGCCGATAGATGCCGCCACCCGCGTACCAGCGTGAGGCTGGCTGATGCGACGTGTCGGCCCGCACCGCGACGACATTCTCGCCATCAAAATTCAGATGGTCGGTGATTTCGTACCGCACGCTGGAATAGCCGTTGGGGCGGTGGCCGACATGCTGGCCATTGATCCAGACGCCGCCGCGCTCCATCACCCCATCCAGTTCTATGAAGACCCGCTTGCCCTTGTCAGATGCCGGCAAGGTGAAGCTTTTGCGGTACCATGCGACACCTGTGGGCAGGAATCCACCCGACCCGGTTGCGGGTGCATATTGATCAAACGGGCCGGCAATGGCCCAGTCATGTGGCAATTCCACCTTCGTCCAGTCAGCGGCGGCCCCTTCGCGGCTTTCGGCCCCCGCAATATCGCCCCGGACGAAGCGCCAATCATCGTTGAACGTCCGTATTTCACCAGCGCTAGCGCTGGCAATGCCCAGAATCCCAAGCAAAATGGCCGTTCCGGCCCCCATCAGCATTCTATGCATTTCCAATCCCCAAGGCTTGGCCGTGCAGCGTCTGCCGGCCTTTGTTCTATTGACTGCCGGACCTGTGGATCCGGTTTGACGGGGCTGTCCGGCGGTGTGCCGGACGCATTCACACTTCTGTCACTGACATGCGATGTCGCCCTTGACAGTTCATATTATATGATATTACATCGCACAATATGGGATGTGATGATTAATCATACTTTACGCTAAATCCGTCGGGCACGCCGACGGGCGTTCATCTTCCATCCGACGTGTACAGGTTATCCAAGAATAAAGACCTCGGTGAACCAGCGGTCCTGACGATCGACACCGGTGTCAAAAAACCAGGGGGAGGCAGTCGATGCAAGCCAGGAAGGCATGCGCCAGAGGTCCGCTGATGCCGGGGTCCCGTCCGGGGCAGCCGGCATGCGCGCGCCTTCTTCCCCACACTTGCGTATGGTGCCGCGCCCGCGCGGTCGCCCGGGATACCGCCGACTGACCACACATAGAGGTGGAAATTGGCGGCGACGCCGTCTGCCCGTTTGCGGGTAACGGCGTATTGGAGTGGAAGCCGCAAAAACCAGCCGAACAAGGTCCCAATCAAGGGATCGCCAGAAGGAACTTTCATAGGGAAAATGGAAATGTCCAAGCACAGTGCGTTCAAGTCCCATCGCCTGGAAGCCTCGCTTCTGGCCCTGGGCGTTGCCATTGCGTCGGCTCTGCCAGCGGTGGCGCAAACGGCCCCCGCGCCGGCTTCCGATGCGTTGGAAGAGATTGTCGTCACCGGTTTCCGCGCGTCACTGAACAGCGCGCTGAACCTCAAGCGCGCAGAAGCTGCCGCGGTTGATGCGATTGTGGCCGAGGATATCGGCAAGTTCCCGGACAGCAATCTGGCCGAAAGCATGCAGCGCGTGCCCGGCGTGGCGCTGGCCCGCGGGGATGGCGGCGAGGGGCGTAACATCTCCGTCCGTGGCCTGGGCGCCGGCTTTACCCGCGTGCGGGTCAACGGCATGGAGGGCACCTCGCAGACCGGCTCGTCCGACATCTATGGTGCCGGCAATGCCGGGCGTTCCTTTGACTTCAACGTCTTCTCCACCGAGATCTTCTCCGCCCTGGCCGTGCGCAAGACGCCGTCGGCAGATGTGGAGGAGGGATCGCTGGGTGCCACGGTCGATCTGAACGCGCCCAAGCCGTTTGATTTCCGCCAGGACAGCGTAATCACCGCCACCGCCAAGGGCGTCTATAACGGAGTGTCCAAGAAGGTGGACCCGCGCGGATCGGTTCTGGTCTCGCAGAAGTTCGGCGATGAGGGGCAGTTCGGCGTCCTGGGCTCGCTCTCCTATCAGCAGCGCAATATCCGCGAGGTCGGCTATTCCGCCGTCGATCTGCTATCGGCCAGCGCCAATGGCCTGTTCTGCGCGCCCATCGGCGTCACGCCTGTCTACCCCGCCGTTTCGGCGGCCAAGGGCACGACGGACACGATGTGCTCCACCAACAATCCGCGCACCGGCACGCTGGCCGCCTGGAACACCGTTCAGGCCCTGCGCCGCGCCGATCAGCCCAACACGCCCGGTTCCGGCGCCTTCATCCCGCGCCTGCCGCGTTATCTGAATTCCACCCAGGATCAGGAACGCGTCGGCGCCAGCCTGACCTTCCAGTACAAGCCCGATGAAGATACCGACATCTCCATCGACACGCTCTATTCCCGCTTCGACGTTACGCGCCGCGACAATTACATCGCCGCCGTCTCCTTCGCGCGCTCCATCACCAATAATGGCCAGCCCATGGTGTCCGTGCGCGATATTCAGTTCGATCAGAACGGCTCGCTGGTCTATGGCCTGTTCGATGGCGTCGATGTCCGTTCCGAAGGTCTGGTCGATCATTTCGTCTCCAGCTTCAAGCAGGCGAACCTGGATTTCGAGCATCGCTTCTCCGACGCGTTCCAGGTCTCGGGCCTGGTCGGTTTCAACCGCTCCGAACTGGACGGCAAGCGCCGCTTCCAGACCTTCATGGACGCCATCGATACCGATAATTTCTCCATCGATTTCCGCGATGGCGGCACCACGCCCAAGCTGGGCTTCGGTTTCGATGTCTCCAACCCCGCCAATTTCACCTATGCCCCGGCCCAGGCCGACGGTACCGTCCTGGGCGGGTTCAGCCCGCAGGGCCGTCCGCTGCTGCAACGCACCGACAATCTGACCACGGAGCTGAATTTCGCCTGGACCGTGGCCGATGGTTTCGTGCTGAAGACCGGCGGCCAGTTCCGCGAGAGCGATTACAATGTCACCTCCGTGCGTGAATATCCCGCCGATGTGACGGTCAAGGCCCTGCCGGGCGGCACCAGCCTGTCCTCCATCACCAAGACCATCAGCGGTCTGGACAGCCTGTGGGGTGATAATGCGCCCAAGAGCTGGGCCGCCATCGATCCCACCAAGTTCGCCGACCTGTTCAACACGGACAGCATCCGCACCTGCGATTACACCTGCGGCGGCGTCAACAGCCGGGTGCGCGAACGTGTCAAGAGCGCCTATCTGATGGGCACCTTTGATCTCTATAACGCCGCCGATCTGCCGATCCGTGGCGATGCCGGCGTGCGCTATGTAAAGACCGACATGCTGGCGTCCGGCTATATCGCCGTCGCCCCGCCGGCGGGCACCACCTCGCCCACCAATCTGGTTGGCCGCTTCTCCGAAGCCAAGAACAGCTACGATGATTGGCTGCCCTCGGCCAATGTCGTTTACGAGGCGACGGACGATGTGCTGCTGCGCCTGTCGGGCGCCAAGGTGCTGGCCCGCCCCGAACTGGGCGTGCTGACGCCGACCAGCGGCGTGAACCCCGTCACCCGCATCGGCAATGTCAACAACCCGTTCCTGGACCCGATCCGCGCCAATACCTTCGACGTCGCCGCCGAATGGTATTTCCGCCCCGGCTCCCTGCTCTCGGTCGCCTATTTCTACAAGGACATCAAGAGCTTCATCCAGTCGGTCAGCTCCCAGGTGCCCTTCACCGATCTGGGTCTGCCCGACGCGCTGCTGGCCGGGTCCAACACGGCACCGACGGAGATCTTCACCGTCTCGCGTCCCTTCAACACCCCGGGTGGCCCGCTGAAGGGCTTTGAGATCAACGCCCAGATCCCCTTCACCTTCCTGGATGGTGTCTGGGCCAATTTCGGCGTGCTGGCCAACTACACGCGCGTGACGTCCAAGATTAATTACATCCTGGCATCCGCCGGCGGTGTGCCCACCGTGACGACGACGGCGGACCTGATCGGCCTGTCCAAGAACACTATGTCGGGCACGCTTTATTACGAGGATGAGGATTTCTCCATCCGTACCACCGCCAACTACCGCGACCGTTTCATTCGCGGTATCCCGGCCTCACCGGGCAGCGATTTGCAGGGTAATGCCCCCACCCTCTATGTCGATGCCGCGGCGTCCTACAATGTCACGCCCGAGATCAAGCTGATCCTGGAGGCCCAGAACCTGACAGATGAACAGAACCGCCTGTACATTGACAGCAAGCGTCAGGACACGTTGTTCGAAACCAAAATCGGACGGACGGTCACCGCCGGCGTGAACGTCCGGTTCTAAGACAGCGGTCTTTCGATCTGCATCGCCGGATGATTAATACGCATCCGGCGATGCACCTGCCTGCCTTTGGCAGCGGAATTTATCCCTGCCGGCCAATGCTTAACCTGACTGTCCTGGGGCGGATGGGGGTTGCCTGCAGGCCCGCGCCAAGGGTGAAGGGGTTGCCATACGCGAACTGGTTGGCGTCGCTGTTGAGGATATTGTCCACGGCCAGACCCAATGACCAGCCCCCGGTCAGGTCCAGCGTGACCCGCCCGCCCAGCAAATCGAC
>JAEMSB010000170.1:6918-8536 GCA_016463045.1 Niveispirillum sp. | reverse complement strand
GATCAGGGTCATGGCCGCCGGCCATGTCGGGCGGCGGCGGTGGCACCGGCTCCTCCGCCGATGCCACGGGTGTCAGCGGCATGGATGGGCGCGGGCGTTGGAAACGCGGGCGCGGAAGGGTTGGCGCGCGCGAGGCAGCGTCACCACCAAACAGGCCCTTGAAGATGGAAGCCATGAATTTGCGCATTGGCCGGCACCTCGCGCGGACATGATGTCCGTATCTTCCATGTTCGCCTTATCTGCAAACGGGTCAAGCTGACCTTCCGATTGTCCGTAAGGGATACGAGACCTGATTTGGATCAATGCGGCCAACCAACCATTCAGGCATGTAAGGGCCAGAAAGAACGCATTCCGTCGCATGGAAAAGGATGGAAAACGCCATGATAGACGCCGACGCGGCACCGGGCCGCCCCCGGCCCAGCCTGACGGGTATCGCGCGCCCGTTCCAGGATGACGAGATCATCGTCACCAAAACCGACAAGGGCGGGCGCATCACCTATGCCAACCGCACCTTCCTGCGCGTGGCCGCCCTGTCGGAGGATCAGGCCCTGGGCAAGCCCCACAACCTGATCCGCCATCCGGACATGCCGCGTGTGGTGTTCAAGCTGCTGTGGGACACGCTGGGCGCGGGGAATGAAATCTTCGCCTATGTGCTGAACCGGGCCGTCAATGGCGACCATTACTGGGTCTTCGCCCATGTCACGCCCTCCCGCGACATCGGCGGCAACATCATCGGCTATCATTCCAGCCGCCGGACCGCCGACCAGCGCATCGTCAACGACATCATCAGCCCCCTCTACAAACAGCTTCTGGCCGAAGAGGCCAAGCATAGCCGCATCCGTGAAGGCATGGCGGCCAGTGAAGCGATGTTGATGGGCCTTCTGCGGGACCGGGGTGTGAGCTATGAGCAACTCATCTTCTCTCTTTAAGGCCCGTCTGACGGGTATCGCAGTCCTGATCGGATCGGTCGTCGATCTGGCTGGCAATGCGCTCGGCTGGCATACGGTAGCTATGGGTGGCGGAGTCATCACCCTGCTGGCGGCCCTGGCCAGCTTCTATTATCTGGCGCGGGTGGACCGGGTGCTGGATGGCGCGGGTCAGGTCCTGGAACGGCTGGCACGCGGCGATTATGAGGCGCGGGTCATCGGCATCAAGGAAGGCGGCCCGCTGGGTGAGCTGCTGCACCGGATCAATGATGTCACCGACCGGGCCGACGCCTTTGTGCGGGAGGCCACAGCCTCGCTTCAGGCCATCACCAACCAGAACTATCATCGCCGCGTCGTGGAAAAGGGCATGTTGGGCACCTTTCTGGTGGGCAGCCGCGCCATCAACGAAGCCAACAACGCCATGACGGACAAGGTCACGGGCTTCCGCCGCATTGCCGATGCATTCGAGAACACGGTGAAGTCCGTGGCCGATGACCTTTCGGCATCGGCCCGCGAGATGCAAGGCGCCGCCAATACCATGACCCATGCGGCGGAAGGCACCAACCATGAGAGCATGGCGGTGGCCAGCGCCGCCGAGCAGGCCAGTTCCAATGTGCAGACGGTCGCCGCCGCCGCCGAGGAACTGAGTGCCGCTATCCGGTCCATCACGGAACAGGTGGACCGGATAGCGG
>JAEMSB010000170.1:6623-6908 GCA_016463045.1 Niveispirillum sp. | reverse complement strand
ACGCAATCCGCCGTGGACAGCATCAACGAGATCACCCAGGTCATCGCCGATGTGAACGGCACGACGGTCAACATCGCCGGTGCCGTTGATGAACAGGGCGCCGCCACGGCAGAGATCGCCCGCAATGTCGAACAGGCGGCGGTGGGCACGCGGTCGGTGTCGGAACGCATCGCACAGGTGACGCGCGCCGCGTCAGAAACAGGTGCCGCCTCTACCCAGGTCCTGGGTTCGGCGGAGCGTCTGTCGCACCGGTCGGAGCAGTTGGGACAGGCCATGGGTGACTTC
>JAEMSB010000170.1:549-6613 GCA_016463045.1 Niveispirillum sp. | reverse complement strand
CGACCTGCATGAACGGGAGGTCTGCCATGTCACTTCGTCTTACCCGCCGCACATTCCTGAACAGCACCGCCGCCGTCGCCGGTGCGGGGATTGTGGCCCCGCTTCTGTCGCTGCCCGCCTTCGCGGCACCCGCTGTCGGACAGGCCGCACCCGTCTTTTCGGGCACGAATGTGGATGGCAAACCCATCTCCCTGGCCGATTACAAGGGCAAGCTGGTGATCCTGGAATGGACCAACCATGGCTGTCCCTTCGTCCGCAAACATTATGATTCCGGCAACATGCAGTCTATTCAGGCAGAGGCGACCAAGGCTGGCGCCGTCTGGTTGACCATCATCAGTTCCGCCCCCGGTGAGCAAGGCCATGTCAGCCCGGCAGACGCCAAGGCCCGTGCCGCGTCGGAGAAATGGGCAGCCAGCACCACCATCCTGGACCCCAGCGGGGCCATTGGCCGCGCCTATGCCGCCAAGACCACGCCCCACATGTTCATCATCGGTACCGACGGCACCCTGCTCTATGACGGTGCCATCGATGACAAGCCGACGTCGGACAAGGCCGACATCCCCGGTTCGCAGAATTATGTGCGTTCAGCCCTGGCGGAGATTGCGGCCGGCAAACCCGTCAGCACGGCGTCGACCCGCGCCTATGGCTGCTCAATCAAGTACGCCAAGGCCAGCGCCTGACACTGCGAAGCCGCCGACGTTTGTTAGGCGACTTCCTGTTCAGTCTACCATACAGGTAATTCCACTACATTCTGGGCAGAAAAAAAGGCCGTGGCATTGCCACGGCCTGAGTTTAGGGAGGAAACGCCCAAGAAGTGCGTTACGACAGAGGGCATAGGGCCGTGTCGCGAGACAGACTATGCGCGCCTGAAATCCATTGTGCAAGTGCAAAATCGTACGGGCGCCATGCGGATATGTTCTATCGCTACCAAGGGAAACAGCGACTTATCCGACACCCGACCAAAGTCGAACCCTGTTGCAGTGCAACACGAACCGTCCTTCATATTGAAAAGGGCACGATCGGCCTATTTTTTGGGCTGAATGAACGGAGAGCGGGCAAGCGAAATGGTTGCCGGACAGAACGACTTGTAATGACGATACCGACGCATGGGGTGCTAACGCCCCAAAATGGAAAAGGGCGCCGACTCATAGCCGGCGCCCCCCCAACGCTGTTCGTGATTTGACGGATCAGTGCGCGGTCTCGCCACCTGTCTGGACGATGACCCCGTACCAACCAAGGCCGCGATAGGTTTCATATCCCGGTGTCAGGGCGAAACCGACCAGCCGCCCGAACCTGTCCACATAATGGCCCATGGGGCGCCCCTGGGTTTCCAGGGGGAAGGATTCGGTCAATTGGCCGCGCCCGTCAGAGGATGCGATGATGCGACCGGAGGCGTCGACCAGCAGACACCGGGTACTGGCCTCCTCACTGCGGTCCAGACGCACGCCGGCGGTAACGGCGCGGGCCTGCGGTTCCCAGTCAAAGAAGATGCCCATGGCGCCGATCACTTCACCATCCACAGCCCCGTCGCGGCGCACAGCGGTGGAGTATGTGGCGACCGTTCGGCCATCCAGGGCACCATTGGTGGTGACATCGACAACCGCAAAGTCGGACCCATCACGGGTATTCAGCGCCTGACGGAACCAAGGCTCATTGGCAACATTGGTGCCGATGGCCTGTGGGAAGCGGCGCGGACGGCCCGTGGCGATGACACGTCCGTTTCGGTCAGCCACCCAGAGGTCCAGATAGACCGTATAGCTGTCCAGGATCACGCCCAGACGGGATGAGGCAAAGGACGTTGCCTCTGCCGACGGCGCAGCTAGGCAATCCACAACGGCCTTATCGGTTGCCCACCAGCGCACGTCGCAGGAGCGCTCATACAGATTGCGGTCGATGATCTCGATCATGTTCAAGGCCAGATCGGCCAGCCGCTGCCCCCGGAAGCGGACCATCAGATCCTCGCCCACGGTCGCCATGCGATCCACGAGTTGCCCAATTTCTGTGCGCAGCTCACTGGCGACGACGCTGACCTGTCGGGAAATGGAGTTCACTTCATTGGCAACCACCGCGAATCCGCGGCCCGCATCGCCCGCGCGCCCCGCCTCGATCAAGGCGTTGAAGGCGAGCATCTTGGTTGTGCGGTTGATGTCTTCAATGGCTGAAACCTTCTGGCTCGCCACGTCCAGCACATTGCGGGTGAGGTCGATCAGGCTGTTATCCATGGGGTCTGCCTTTGTCTTGCGCTAACAATCCACATGACAAAAAGCAATTTGCGTGCCCTTCCCTCAGGGAAACCTAAGCCTTTGAGATGTCAAAGAAGTTATCTTACGGCGATATGGTACGATTGTTTCAAATGCCTATATATTGGGCATTTCAGCAGAAAATGCCGTAGCCGGTGGCGGTTACAATTGAAACAAATGAGATTTTGTCCGGCAAAACGGCATTTTTGAACTTTGCCAGTCCGGAAACAAAACTGAAACCTGTTATGCCCGAAATGCATATCCCGATACGGATAAGGCATAAGACCTATCGCGGTTTGGTCGGGGCGGCTTCGTGTCGGCCCCGAGAAGGCCCAGGCAAGGCCCCAGGGAAGGCAATGTGACGGGTCGGCCAGGAGACCAAGGGGCGATAAGGTCCCCCGACCGGCCCGCCACCCAGCATGTCCGGTTTTGGGGCAGCCGGACTGCTGGCGCCTTAGCCGTCGATGCTGGATGGGGCACGGCATCAACGGTATCGGGTTCGGAAGGACCCAGGGGACGGTAGGGAACCGCCCCCTGGGTGCTTTGTCCGGGACCGAAGACAGGGGCGATGCTCCGGCCTCGAACGAGTCCAGTAATCCTGAAACAGCGAGTTTATGTCAAGCGATTTTGTAATGAGCGAGTTTGAAATTTTGTCGCTTGCCCCTGCGGAGCGGAAATGCGACTTTCTGGGCAGGAAGTCTGGAGTATCCGCTTATGGCCGCAGCCGCGACCCCGCGCGCCAAACCGCGTGGCGAGGAAAGTGAAAAGACGAAACTGACCCGGCAGATGCGCCGGGACGCCGGTCGCTGGCTCAGCGCACAGCGCGAGAAGGCTGGTGTGACCCAGGCGCAGGTTGCCGATCATGTCGGCTATCGTTATTACACCTTCGTCAGTCAGGTCGAAGGCGGCCACGGCCGCGTTCCTTCCGAACATTTCGAGTTGTGGGCTCAGGCGATCAGCGTGGACCCGCAGGCGTTTGCGAAGAAGCTGCTGGGTTTCTATGAACCGGAAATCCACCGCCTGCTGTTTCCGGTTGCAGAGTAAACAGAATCAAAGGGCTTGAGGCGGGTGCCAGGGCTTGGGGCCAATGGCGCCCTTGATCAAGGGGGGCACATTTGGGCGACGTGCTGCGGTTCATACGGGCCGTGACGCAAACCGGCTACTGGACCAACCAGGAGAAGGCGGAGCTTTTCCGCCTGGCAGAGGATCTGTCTGCCCATGGTGCGGGGATCGAAACGGCAACCGGCATCAGCGACACCGGCGACCCTTGGTTCATTGTCTATGAGGCGGAAACCGGCGACGTGCTGGTGCATGTCGCGCGTATAGCCGGCAAATTCGTCGTCCATGACATGTCGGGCGATCTGCTGCTGGAAGGCGATGATCTGCGCCGTCTGGTCAACCGCACGTCCGGCGTGGAAGCGGCAGAGGCAGCGAACGGCAATTACAATAATGTCGTTGTGCTTGCGGCCCTGGCCCTGGTCGTCGATTTCTTCCTGAACACGGAAAAGGCGCAGGCCGCACCGCAGGAAGATACCGAGCTGCCGCTCGCATTCGCAGCTGCTGCCGTTGCGGTTCATGCGCATGTCGATCTGCCACCGCCCGAGGCGGCCCAGGGGGATAAGGCAGCGGCGGACAGGTCGCATAACCAAGGGCAATGGTCCGCCCTGCCAGTGGTCGGCGAAAGCATGATCCTGACCGCCGCGGACCGCGCTGTACGGAGCAGCACTGAAACTGTGGCCGCCCCACAAGTTGCCGCTAAGGCGGAACCAGTACCCCATCCGATCACCCTGCCCTTCCTGTCCGCAGATACGACGCCCGTATCCCTGACCGGGACGGCGGGCGATGACATGCTGACTGGCGGTGCGGGCAATGACACGCTGAACGGCGGGGCCGGCAATGACCTGCTTTTTGGCGGCAAGGGCGACGACCTGCTGATCGGTGGCCCTGGTGATGATACCCTGGTCGGTGGCGAGGGCCGTGACACGCTGAAGGGTGGAGATGGTAACGACACGCTGGTCGTTGACAGCCAGGATGTGGCCGAAGGCGGCAAGGGCGCCGATCATTTCATTATCACCGACAGTCTGGTCGGGCATTGGGTCGCGCTGAAGCAGGCGGGGCAAGCCGTTGCCTTTACCAACAGCATCCAAGATTTCAAACTGATCGATGGTGACAGTCTGAGCTTTGCCGCCGGCCACTGGCAGGTATCGGTACAGGTACTGACCCCAGGGACCGGGCCGAAGCCGGGCCCCGCGCCGGGTCCCGAGATCATGGGTGGCGGCACGGATGGCGGCGACAAGGGCGTCATCGATCATGGTCAGGACGGCGATGGCGGCAACCGCATGATCGATACCGGCCCCGCACGTCCGACAATTCCGACGGACAAGGTCGGGAACGGGGAGAGTGACGGCGATTTCGGGATCACCTCTGGCGGCGGCGATAGTGACCAGACGAGCCTGGTTCCCCCCGGCAACGGCCTGTTGCCAAGCGGCAATGGCGGCAATGAGGGCTTTACCGAAATCGAGCTGGATACCGACGGCGACGGCGTGACTGATATGGTGATCCGCGTGCGAGCCGCCACGACGGACGTCTCAGGGGATCATGCCGGGGATCTAGACCTTAACGGCCAGTTCGGCATCATGCCGGGCGCCGACACCGGCTTCTGGGGTTAGCCTGGACGCTAACGCTTGATAGTGTCAACCGGTTGCGGCGGGCCGGGTTCGTCCCATTCTGACCAATGGGCCGTATATGCCCGGCCCGCCGCCCGGCCGTCATCCGTGGATCAGACGTCGTGACGGCCGGACCCTTTCGATGATGCGGTCGACCATCAGGTCATGCCGCACAATCGGATCAGATCCAGCCGGCGTTGAAGCCGTCCAGCAGGGCGCCGGTAAGCGTCGCCGGATCAACCATCAGACGACCACCTTCGATACCCTCCACCGACACCGGCTCCGCCGTGCCCAGCGACAGCTCGAAGGTAGAACCGTCCAGCAGCGTCAGGCTGACAACACCGTCCAGAACGGTGAAGGACTGGAAGCCAAAGCCAGCCAGCTTCACGAATTCTTCCGGCAGCAGCGCGTTCCAGTCCAGGGCGGCAAAATTGAACTCGCCCAGGGTGATGGAGCTAACCGCGCTGAAGTCGAAATCGACCGGCAGGATATTGACAACGCCATCGCCCGGCATGGGGAAGGGCAGAATGGTGAAGACGCCGTCATCCGTGGGCAGCGGAAAAGGCAGGATCGTCATCTGACCATCTTCAACCGGCATGATGGTTACCACACCATCATCACCCGGCATGGGGAACGGCAGAATCTTTATCTCACCGCCGATGACCGGCAGGGAGGTGATGGTCACTTCACCGGCGGGCGGCAGACCCGCATTATCAGCAACAAACATCTCTTTTTCTCCTGAGGAATGCGAAGCACCACATCGGCGGGAACGGTCCCATCCGTGGCCGTCGCGATGTACAGTAATCTTGAAACTTAAATTTACAGTCAAGCCATTTTGAAACTATGCTATTTGAAATTCAATCTTGCGCATACAACAGGCTTGTGCCAGCGTTGACGGCAGTGGAGCGTGGAGGCGGCGATGATCACGGAACCCGAACAGCGGACGAAAACCCGCCCGGCGGACAATCCGAAAGCCAAGCAGACCAAGGAGATGCGCAAGCAGGCCGGCAAATGGCTGTCGGCACGGCGCGAGGCGGCGGGCATCACCCAGGCGCAGTTGGCCGAACAGGTTGGCTATCGCTACTACACCTTCGTCAGCCAGGTGGAGGGCGGCCATGGCCGCGTTCCGTCCGAACATTTTCAGCAATGGGCCGACTG
>JAEMSB010000170.1:0-539 GCA_016463045.1 Niveispirillum sp. | reverse complement strand
TCGCCAAGATGCTGCTGCGTTTTTATGAACCCGATGTTTTCCGCCTGCTGTTTCCAAGCGATGTGACGGGCCGGGCCTAAGAGCGGTCGGTTAAGAGGGGGGAGGAACCCTTGGGGGATGTGCTGAGTTTCATCCGGGCCGTGGCACGCACCGGACAATGGACGAACCAGGAAAAGGCCGAACTGTTCCGCCTGTCCGATGCATTGTCGGCGGAAAATGTGGAGATCGAGACCGCGTCCGGCATCAGCGACGCCGGTGATCCCTGGTTCGTGATCTATCACGCGGGGACAGGCGACATTCTGGTGCATGTCGCCCGGATCGCGGGCAAGTTCATCGTGCATGAAATGTCGCGCGACCTTCTGGTCGAAGGTGATGATCTGCGCCGCCTGCTGACCCGCGCCACGGGTCGCGGCGAGGATTCCTATGGTCAGGCGCAGAATGTCGTGGTGCTGGCCGCCCTGGCGATGGTCGTGGACTTCTATCTGTCCACCGAACCGGCCAGCGCAGCGGAAATGGCGGACGACACTCATGTCATCGCC
>JAEMSB010000169.1:563-8576 GCA_016463045.1 Niveispirillum sp. | reverse complement strand
TCGCCAACCTTTTCAAAGGCCTTGTTGTTCACAAGGATGGCGCCCAGCACCGTCTGCTCCGCCTCCTCATTATGGGGTGGAGTGCGGTAGGCAACGGGGGCGGCACCGGCAAAGCCGGACGGGTCGATCAGCTTGGTATCCATGGCGGCGGCATTCTAGCGGCCTGCCCACCCGACGTCACGCCATCACAAGGGGAGGGGGATAGAAAACGGTGTGGATGAAAGCTGGGGATAAGCTGTGGATAATCCATCACGCCGCCCGTACCTGCCGCGCCTCCAGTCGCCGTTCATCGCCCAGCATGTAATCGCGGGCCAGCGGTACGGCGTTCACGTCGCGCGCCAGCTGTATCTGGAACACCATATGCCCCTGATGGCGGAAGGCGCATTCCGCCCCCGCCAGATAAAACTCCCACATGCGGCAGAAGCGTTCGTCATAGAGCGCCTTCGCCTGCTCCCGCCGCGCCAGGAACCGTTCCCGCCAATGGCGCAGGGTTTCGGCATAATGCAGGCGCCAGATTTCCATGTCGGTCAGCCAAAGTCCGGCTCCCTCAATCGCCGGCGTCACCTCCGACAGGGCGGGAGAGTAACCGCCGGGGAAGATGTATTTGCGGATCCAGGGATTGGTGGTGCCCGGCCCTTCCGACCGACCGATAGCATGCAGCAGCGCCACCCCATCATCGGTCAACAGGTCGCGCACCCGGGCGAAGAAAGTGGGATATTGCGGGACTCCGACATGCTCAAACATGCCGACGCTGACGATCCGGTCGAACCGCCCCGGCAATTCGCGGTAATCACACAGTTCGAACCGCACCCGGTCTGACAGGCCCGCCGCGTCCGCCCGTTCTCGCGCCACGGCCAGTTGTTCCTTGGACAGGGTTATGCCCGTGACATGTATATCGGCCAGCTTTGCCAGTGTCAGGGCCATACCGCCCCAGCCGCAGCCGACATCCAGAACGCGAAGGCCGGGTTTCAGCAGCAGTTTGGCTGCGATATGCCGTTTCTTGGCCTCCTGCGCCTGATCCAGGCTCATGCCCGGTCGGGGGAAATAGGCGCAGGAATATTGCCGGTCGGCATCCAGGAACAGATCGTAGAATTGCCGCGACAGATCGTAATGATGGGCCACGTTCCGCCGCGACCGGTCCAGCGGGTTGCGCTGCTGGATGAAGCGCTGCACCCCCGTACCGACCCGCTGGATAACGGCGCCGGCGGGACCCATATGACCAAACCCGGCATTGCGGGTCACCAGATCGATGAAGTCATAGAGACTACCATCCACCATCTGCAGCGTGCCGTCCATATAGGCCTCGCCCGCATAAAGACCGGGATGCAGGCCCAGCTTCCATTCCAGGGCAGGATCGGTCAGCCGTATTCGTACCGGCCTTATAGCGTCGGTTTCTGAACCGAAACGATGGAGCTGGCCGCGCGCGTCGATGACGGTCAGGCTGCCCTGGCGGATGATGGAGCGAAGAAAACGGAACAACAGCATGTCGGTATACCCCAAGCCGCTGATACGTCTTGGAGATGTAGTCACGCTGCGGATCGCCGCAAACCTAGCCAAAAGAAAAAGGGCGGTCCCCCGAAAGGAACCGCCCTCTATCGCTACCTGGGTGCCGGATGTTTCCATCCGGCGTCCGGGGCCTTGATCAGGCCTCGGTCTCCTCGGTGGCTTCGGTCTCTTCGACCGTCTCGTCCTCGTCGTCCTGGTCGTTACCGACCACCATACCGCCACGGGCGGCCTGGACGGCGGCTTCTTCGACCGAACGAGCCACGTTCACGGTGACGCTCACGGCCACTTCCGGATGCAGGACAACCTTGACCTTGAACAGGCCCAGGGTCTTGATCGGATCGGCAATGGCAACCTGAGCGCGGGCGATCGTGGTACCGGTTGCGGTCACGGCCTCGGCGATATCGCGCGAGGTGACCGAACCGTACAGCACGCCGGACTCGGCGGCCTGACGAACGACGACGACGGAAACGCCATCGACCTTCTTGGCCACAACCTCTGCTTCCTTCTTCAGTTCCAGATTGCGCGCTTCGATCTGCGCCTTCTGGCCTTCGAAATAGGCGAGGTTTTCCTTGGTTGCACGGAGGGCCTTCTTCTTCGGCAGCAGGAAGTTACGGGCATAGCCCGGCTTCACCTTGACCACCTGACCGAGCTGACCCAGCTTTTCGACGCGTTCCAGCAGAATGACGTCCATGTCTTTTCTCCTGGCTTACTTGACGACGTAGGGCAGAAGAGCCAGGAAGCGGGCGCGCTTGATAGCACGGGCCAGCTCACGCTGCTTCTTCGCCGAAACGGCGGTGATACGGGACGGGACGATCTTGCCACGCTCGGAGATGAACCGGGACAGCAGCTTGATGTCCTTGTAATCGATCGCCGGCGCGTTCGGGCCGGAGAACGGGCAGGTCTTCCGGCGACGGAAGAACGGACGACGGCCACCGCCGGAGCGGGGAGCGCCACCCGTGGGAGCGCCCTGGGGACGTTCGGTGGTCATGCGCGATCTCCTTCACCTTCAACGGCGGCGTCACGACGCGGGCCACGGCTGAAGCCGCCCTCGCGCGGACCACGGTCGCCGAATTCACGACGCGGGCCACGGTCGCCGAAGCCACCGCGGGGGCCACGCTCCGCGCGCTCGCCCTTGTTGGCGAGCATGGCGGTCTGGCCTTCTTCGATCTTCTCGACCTTGACGGTCATGACGCGCAGCACGTCTTCGTTGATCGACAGGTTACGCTCCATTTCGGCAACGGCCGCCGCAGAGGCGTCCAGGCCGAGATAGACGTAATGACCCTTGCGGTTCTTCTTGATCCGGTAGGTCAGGGTCTTCAGACCCCACTGCTCGGTCTTGACGACGGAGCCGCCCTGTTCCTTCAGGATGTTGCTGAAGGTCTCGGTCAGGGTTTCAACCTGAGTCGAGGAGATGTCCTGACGGAAAATCAGGATGGTTTCATACAGTGCCATATAACTCCCCATGGCTATTGATGGTCCGCCGCTGTGGCCAGAACGGGTTCTGGATCAGCCGCACGGTCCTAGCCGGCGCCTTGGCAAAGCACCGGCGGGGTTTCGGAAGGCGCGCACTATACAGAATAGGCGGCCACACGCAAGGCCCGGTGCGGCCCAGGCCTGGCATGGGCGGGGTGCCCCCTCCGCATGGGGTGCTAAAGGCTTGCCGCCATGCCCGGGAGCAGATGGCTCAATGCCTCGCGGTGAAGCTGCTGCGACGCCGGTGTCTTCAGCGTCTCTGCGATACGGGTCACCACAGGCTGCGGCATCGCCTGTGAACAGGCGAACCAGAAGCCCAATTCGGGCAGTTCGGCCACGATGCGCAGGGGCAGGGCCTTGATCTCCGGTGTATTCATTGACCCGCCGATCATCATGCCAAAGCGCAGCTTGCCATCGACCACCATATGGGCCAGCTGCCTTTGGTCATCCACGGCGATGTATCGGATACTGCGATTATCCAGGACGGTGCGGTAGACGTCGCTGGGGGCACCTATCTTGCCATTGGCCAGCCGCAGAAAGTTGGACAGGTTGCCGGCAAACGTATCGTCTTGCCGGCCCACAAATACCATCCGGTCGCGTTTCACCTCCATTAACCAACGTACTGCATTCTCGCGTGCGGGCAGGCGGGCACAGCCGAGGGCGCAGGTGTCGGCGTTGCGCATGCTGGTGTCCAGATCAGCCTTTGACGTTACAGGTCGCAGGGTGAGGCGCACCACCGCCTTGTCGGCGATATGGGCCAGCCAGCGCCCCAGGGCCGGCTGTGGGTGGCCATAGGTATCAAGCGTCGTCGGAGCGTTGGAGATCATCAGTGTAACGGGGGGCGCCGTCTCTTCACCATACAGCACGGGTTCACCCGCCTGCGAGGGGGCCGCCGCCATCAGTAACCCGCCCAGCAGCCAACCTGTCCATCGCCATATCCGACTTTCCGCCATGCTCCACACTGCCCCTCTATGCAGGGTCTGCTGCTGACACCGACCAGCTGCAACTCCTCTCAATCACTGCGTTTGCGCCCCTTCCGGGCCCTTGACGGTCCAGACGTCGTCCATGGCCAGCTTGCGCAGCGTCTCACTGTGCTCTTCTTTCATGACGACGATGATCCGTTGGGCCACCGCCTCGGGAAAGCTCCGGCTGCATGCAAACCAATATTTCTGAGCCGGCATTTCACCGACCACGCGCAGTCCCAGCGCGGCGACTTCCGGCACCTGCAAGGTACCGCGGATCACGATACCGAACCGGATGCGCCCGACCGCAACCATGCGGGCCAACGCACGCTGATCTTCGACGCTTACGTACCGCACGCCGTAACCTTCAAGAACAGTCCGGTAAATTCCGCTGGGTGCCGCGATTCGATCATCCGCCTCGCGCATCAGTGCCTCCAGTGACCCATTGAACGGATCACTGGCTGCCGCGATCAGCACCAGTTGGTCCAGACGGATGACCGCCAGCCAACGCATCAGGTTCTCCCGCTCGGGCAGGCGAGCCGCACCCAGGATGCAGCTGTTTTGATTGCGGTTTACGTCGGCCAGACGGCGGTCGAAGGCGGCGGGCTGGATCCGCATGCGTAAGTTGGCCCGTGTTGCCAAATGCGACAGCCAGCGTTCCGTCAACGGCTGCAGATTCTGGGCAGGGTCCAGCATGCGTGGTGTGACCGGAACCATAAGGGTGATCTGTTCCCCCTGCGGCGGGCCAATCTCCTCCGCACCGCTGTCGCGGCCCACAGCCAGGAGCAGCAGAAACAGCAGGAGATAAAGGAGAGGTGTGCGCGCCATAGCAAGGGTCCAGGACCTTCAGGCATAGAGTATAGGCCTGTCTGACATCACCCAGAAGGCGCAGCAGAATCGATTCCGTATGGTTCAACTGGCTTGACACCCACCTCCTGCTCTGAGTGTTAAAAAAATCTTTACTCGGCGATTGTCGTTCTCTTCCAGTCGTTCCATTGACTTAATGTGACCTTCCGTAATCGTCAGGCTATGGCTGTGCGGTCTTTGCGGGACCGGATGGCTTGACAGGGCCATTTGCCGCTGTATCAAGGCCGCACATGATTTATTGCAGGACCTATCTATGACCCGCGCATTCGTCTTTCCCGGTCAGGGCAGTCAGGCCGTCGGCATGGGCCGCGAGCTGGCCGAGCGGTTCGCCATCGCCCGCGATACCTTTGCCGAAGTGGATGAGGCACTGGGCCAGAAGCTCTCGGCCCTGATGTTCGACGGGCCCGGTGACGACTTGACCCTGACAGAGAATGCCCAGCCGGCCCTGATGGCCGTGTCGGTCGCCGTTACCCGCGTGTTACAGGCGGAAAAGGGCCTGGACCTGTCCAAGGCCGCCTTTGTGGCAGGGCACAGCCTGGGTGAATATTCGGCCCTGTGTGCCGCCGGCTCCATCAGCTTGGGCGACACGGCCCGCCTGCTGAAGCTGCGCGGTCGTTCGATGCAGAAGGCCGTTCCGGTGGGCGTCGGCGCCATGGCCGCCATCCTGGGTGCCGATCTGGACGCGGCGCGCGAGATTGCGGCAGAGGCCGCCCAGGGCCAGGTCTGCACCGCCGCCAACGACAATGCCCCCGGTCAGGTGGTTGTGTCGGGACACAAGGAAGCGGTGGAGCGTGCCATCAAGATTGCGGCAGAACGCGGTTTCAAGCGCGCCATGCTGCTGCCCGTGTCCGCCCCCTTCCATTGCCCGCTGATGCAGCCCGCCGCCGACGCCATGGCCGAGGCGCTGGCCGGTACCGCCATCGTATCGCCGGCAGCTCCGCTGGTCGCCAATGTCACCGCGTCGGCCATCACCGACCCGGAAACCATCCGTCGCCTGCTGGTGGAACAGGTCACGGGTGCTGTGCGCTGGCGTGAAAGCGTGCTGTTCATGAAGGAGCAGGGCGTCACGGAGCTGGTAGAACTGGGCGCCGGCAAGGTTCTGGCGGGTCTGGTGAAGCGCATCGACAAGGAACTGGTCGCCAGTTCCGTCGGTCTGCCTGCCGATATCGACGCATTCTCCCTGGCCTGATCCGCTTTTCATATCTGGAGGTTTTCCATGTTCGACCTGAGCGGCAAGACGGCCCTGGTCACGGGCGCGTCGGGCGGCATTGGTGCCGCCATCGCCCGCACCCTGCATGCCAAGGGCGCCAAGGTTGCCCTGCACGGCACCAAGGTTGAGGCGCTGGAAGCGCTGGCCGCCGAACTGGGCGAGAATGCTGTCGTGGTGCCCGCCAACCTGTCCGATCCGGCACAGGTTGAGGAACTGTTCAAGAAGGCCGAGGCCGCACTGGGCGGTACCGTCGATATCCTGGTCAACAATGCCGGCCTGACGCGCGACGGCCTCGTCCTGCGCATGAAGGATGAGGACTGGGACAGCGTCATCAATGTCAACCTGACCGCCGGTTTCCGTCTGGCCCGCGCCGCCGTGAAGGGCATGATGAAGCGCCGCTGGGGCCGTATCATCGGCATCACCTCCGTGGTCGGCGTGACCGGCAATCCGGGACAGGTGAATTATGCTGCGTCCAAGGCCGGTATGATCGGCATGTCCAAGGCGCTGGCCCAGGAAGTGGCGACGCGCGGCATCACCGTCAATACGGTGGCGCCCGGCATGATCGCCACGGCCATGACCGATGTTCTGACAGACGCCCAGAAGGAAGGGATGAACAGCCGCATCCCCGCTGGCCGTTTGGGCACCCCTGATGATATCGCTGCTGCCGTTCTGTTTCTGGCCTCCAGCGAAGCTTCCTATGTCACGGGCCAGACGCTGCATGTGAATGGCGGCATGGCGATGATCTGATGCGGGCGGTGCCGCTTGGGGGCTTTAGAAAAGGCTCCTGCGGCACCACTTGCTGCGAATGCTGGTCAGGGGCCGCCGTTCATGATAAGTGACGGCTCTTTCCTGACCGGCGTTGCGGGCTGGGCAAGGAATATGCTTGTTCGTCTCCCGCGATGACCCTCACAACCGGCCCCGGCCGGTCCCACCGGAAGATCCTGAAAGGTCAAATAAATGAGCGATGTTGCTGAACGCGTGAAGAAGATCGTTGTCGAGCACCTGGGCGTCGACGAGGCCAAGGTCACCGACGAAGCCAGCTTCATCGACGATCTGGGCGCTGACAGCCTGGACACCGTCGAGCTGGTCATGGCCTTCGAGGAAGAGTTCGGCATCGAGATTCCGGACGACGCCGCAGAGAAGATCCTGACGGTCAAGAACGCCATCGAGTTCATCAGCTCCAAGCAGGGCTGATCCCGAACGGTGGGATGAACGGGGCTGGCAGCCATGCCGGCCCCGGTCCTGGCAATCCCGCTTGGGCGTGACTATCTTTTTTCCGGGTCTGTCCTGTCGGTCTCGACCCGTTATCGTTTTCACTTCTTAAGGTCGGATACATGCGCCGCGTCGTCATCACCGGTATGGGTCTCGTGACTCCGCTCGGGGTCGGGGTGCAAACCAACTGGGATCGGCTGATCAAAGGTCAGTCGGGCATTCGCACCATCCAGGGCTTCGATGTCTCCGATCTTCCCTGTCGCATCGCGGGCCAGGTGCCGCGCGGTGACGGCAGCGACGGCACGCTGAACCTCGATCTCTTCATTCCGCCCAAGGAACAGAAGAAGATGGATGACTTCATCATGTTCGCCATCGCGGCGGCGGAGGAGGCCATCAAGGACAGCGGCTGGAAGCCGTCCAATGACGAGGAATTCGAACGCACGGGCGTGTCCGTGGGCTCCGGCATCGGTGGCCTGCCTGGCATTTATGAAACGTCGCTGGTGCTGGCCGAAAAGGGTCCCCGCCGCGTTTCGCCCTTCTTCATCCCGTCCTGCCTGATCAATCTGGCGTCGGGCCACATCTCCATCAACCATGGCTACAAGGGCCCGAACCACGCTGTGGTCACGGCCTGCTCCACGGGTGCCCATTCTATCGGCGACGCCGCGCGCATGATCGCGCTGGACGATGCCGACGTGATGGTTGCCGGTGGTGCCGAAGGGGCCTGTTCGCGTCTGGGCATTGCCGGCTTTGCCGCCGCCCGCGCGTTGTCCACCAGCTTCAACG
>JAEMSB010000169.1:0-553 GCA_016463045.1 Niveispirillum sp. | reverse complement strand
GCCCGAACGCGGCAGCCGCCCCTATGACAAAGACCGTGACGGTTTCGTCATGGGCGAAGGAGCCGGCGTCGTGGTTCTGGAAGAACTGGAGCACGCCAAGAAGCGTGGGGCCAAGATTTACGCCGAAGTGATCGGTTATGGCCTGTCGGGTGATGCCTATCACATCACCTCGCCGTCGGAAGATGGCAATGGCGGTTTCCGTTCCATGCGCATGGCCATGAAGCGGGCCGGCCTGAACGCCGGCGACATCGACTATATCAACGCGCACGGCACCTCTACGCCGCTGGGCGACATGATCGAACTGGGGGCTGAGAAGCGCCTGTTCGGCCATGATCTGGCCGGTGCCTCCATGTCCTCGACCAAGTCGGCCATCGGTCACCTGCAGGGTGCCGCCGGTGCGGTGGAAGCCATCTATTCCGTTCTGTCGATCCGCGATCAGATCGTGCCCCCCACCCTGAACCTGGAAAACCCGGACGAGGGCACGGAGGGCGCCGATCTGGTGCCGAAGGTGGCGAAGGAACGCAAGGTCCGTGCTGCTCTGTCCAACAGCTTC
>JAEMSB010000660.1 GCA_016463045.1 Niveispirillum sp. | reverse complement strand
GCGGTGGGGCGGCCCCGGCCATGACCGGCAATGTCGCCGCCGATTTTGAGGTGCGCTTGCAGCGCCTGGAATCGGAGATGCAGACCCTGACGGGCCGGTATGAGGAGGCGGGCTTCCAGGTGGCACAGCTGCGTGAGCAACTGGCCAAGATGCAGCAGGATATTGAATTCCGCCTGAGCCGTCTGGAGCAGGGGCAGGGCGGGGGTTTGAGCGCTGGTGCCGCACCGTCGGCGGGCGAGGCGGTTCCTGCCGCAGAGCCGGCAGCGCCCGCCGCCCATGCCACGGGCAAGCCCGCTGCTGCTAACAGCAACGCCGCACCGGCGGCGGGCGGGTTCAACCTGCCCAATGGGTCGGCGCAGGAACAGTACGACTTCGCCTTCAACCTGCTGCGTCAGGCCGAATATGACAAGGCGGAGCTGGCCTTCACCCGCTTCATTGAGGCTAACAGCGCCAGCCCGCTGGCCAGCAATGCCCAATATTGGCTGGGCGAATCCTTCTATGTGCGCGGCAAGTACAAGGAAGCGGCTGTTGCCTTCGCCGAGGGCTATCAGAAATATCCCAAGAGCACCAAGGCACCTGACAGCCTGCTGAAACTGTCCTTGTCCCTGTCGGCCATGAAGGCCAATGAGGATGCCTGTGCCGCCCTGACGGAACTGAACCGGACCTATAAGGCGACGGCACCGCAGACCATCCTGCGCCGGGCCGAGGCGGAGAAGAACCGTCTGAAGTGCAAGTGAGCGGCCCCATCAGGCCGGTCGCCTTTGACCGGCTGATGCAGGCCTTGGGGCCGTTCGAGTCGGCCCCCAATATTGCGGCAGGTGTTTCCGGCGGTGCCGACAGCATGGCGCTGGCCCTGCTTCTGGCGCCTTGGGTGGCCGCTCGGGGGGGCAGACTTCTCACCCTCACCGTCGATCACGGCCTGCGCCCCGACAGCCGGTCTGAGGCCGGGCAGGTTGCGGCCTGGATGGCGCAGCGCGGTATACCCCACCGTATCCTGTCCTGGGATGGACCAAAGCCGGTGACGGGCGTTCAGGCCGGTGCCCGGCACGCCCGCCTGCGCCTTCTGGCCGATGCGGCGGCGGATGCGGGCATCCTGCATTTGGCCCTGGCCCATCATGCCGATGATCAGGCGGAAACCCACCGCCTGCGCGCCGACCGGTCCAGCGGCCCGCAGGGTTTGGCCGGCATGCCCGCCATCCGGGAGATGGAGCGGCTACGCCTGATCCGCCCGCTTCTGCCTGTCGCCAAGGAACGGTTGGTCGCAACTTGCGCGGCGGCGGGGCAGGCCTGGGTCGAAGATCCGTCGAACCGCAATCCCGCCTTTGCCCGCGCCCGGCTGCGCCTGTCGGAGTCGGTGGGGGAGGGGGATAAACAGGCTGTCGTTGCCGCTGCTGCCATCCGGGCCAGCGAGGATGCCGAAATGGCCCACCTGCTGGCGCTCTATGCCCGGTTTCAGCCCGAAGGCTGGCTGATCCTGGATCATGCGCTGTTCCAGCAGGAGAGGCGGATGGCCCAACGGCTTGCCGCAACCCTGCTGCGCGCCGTTGGCGGGGCACCGTACCCGCCGGCACCTGCCGCCGTGGCCGATCTGGTGGCCGGGCTGCGTGCAGAGCCGGGCAAGGGGCGCACGCTGGCCGGTTGTCAGTTCACGCCCATCACCGGCGGCTGGCGTCTGATCCGAGAGGCAAGGAACCTTCAAGGCCCGGTGACGTTGCAGGGGGGCGGTCCCCCCGTGATCTGGGATGGCCGATTCCGCCTTTGGGCCGAAGGGTTTGGGCAGTACACCGTCCAGGCGCTGGATGAGGCGTATTGGCGCAGGGCTGTGACGCAAAGCCCCCTTTTGGCCCGGTCCGACCTGCCGGCGGCGGTCCGCTGGACCCTGCCGGTTGTCACGGATGGGGATCGGCCATTGGCCATACCGCCAATGGCGTGGAAGGCCCCTGACATCCCCGATCCGGGGGTGCATATGGTGCCATTAGTATCGGTTCCGGCAGTTCCCGCGCGGTTCGCTGTTGTCACCGCCATAGATGACATTATCTAATGGAGAGAGTTCCCCCAGGCCCGCCTGGGGGTGCGGTCGATGAAAGGTCAGGGCTGTGAATAATTTCGGTAAGAATCTGGCGCTGTGGCTGGTGATTGGGGTGCTGCTGATCGCCCTGTTCAACCTGTTCCAGACTTCCTCCACCCGCTCCTCGCAGTCCGGCATGGCCTATAGCGACCTGCTGGCCGAGGTGTCACGCGGATCGGTGACGTCCGTTACGATCAAGGGTGACCAGATCACCGCCACCACCAATGACAATCGCAGCTTCTCCGTGACGGCCCCGCCCGGTTCAAACG
>JAEMSB010000659.1 GCA_016463045.1 Niveispirillum sp. | reverse complement strand
GCTGGACCTGATGGTGGAGCGGAGGCCGGACGGGGCGGCTGCCCTGGTGCTGACATCCACGCCGCTGCGCCCCGGCAGCCCGCCGGGTGAGGCCCTGCTGATTGAAAAGGCCGCCCGTATTGAGTGGGCTTACTACGACGCGGCCTCGCGCGGCTGGTTGTCCAGCTGGACCGGCCGGGCCGGTCTGCCGGCGCTGATCCGGCTGCGTGTGGCCTCGTCCGGCCTGGGTGAATGGCCCGATCTTGTCGTACGGCCACGGCTGGAGCAGGGACCGCTCTGTAGCTTCGATCTGGTGGGCGGCGAATGCCGGTGGGCAACATGATGGCGGGGTGGGGAAGGGTCAGGCTGGCCGTGGCCCTGCTGCTGGACGCGGGCGGCGATGCAGCCCGGTCAGCGCTGCCGGCCCGGCTGGCGGACCGTCTGGGATTCAGCCCGCGCCTGCTGCGCCTGGCGCCTGGCGGGACGGGCATCCTGTCGGCCCCGCCACCGGGGCCGGGGCCGGTCTGGTGCCGGCTGGACCCGTCCGACGTGCTCAGCATGACGGCGGCATGCCCCGCTGCAAACCCGCTGGATCTGTGGCAGGCCCTGTCCCTGCGGATGCCCGAGCTGCTGCCCCTGCAACCGGCGCTCCTGTCCTGGGACATTGTGCCGACAGAGAGGGGGGGGCGCATCCATGCCGTCCGCCGCAGCGTGCTGGAGGCCGCGGCCGCGACCCTGGCCGATGCCGGCATCCGCGCCGACCGGTTGGGCGTGGAGGGTGAGGCCGGGGTGGATTTTCTGCGCCTGGATGGCCGGCGGCTACGGCGATCCGGGGGACGGCTTCTGGCGGTGGCGGCGTGTCTCTGGCTGGGGGCGGTGTTGCCGCCTGCGGCCTGGGCCGGGTTTGTGATCTGGGATACAGCCCGGCTGGAACGGGCGCTGGCCCAGGATGCCCAGGCCGTGCGTGACGCAGCGGAGATGCGGGACCGGCTGGCCTTTTTGGCGGAACAACAGCGCACTGGCAACCTGCTGCTGGCACAGCCGCCGCGCGGCCCCCTGCTGGACCTGATCGCCGCGCTGCTCCCCGATGACGCGGTTCTCGCCGAACTTTCCATCGCACAGGACGGGGTCCGCCTGCGGGGCAGGGCATCGGATGCCGGCAGCCTTGTCACGGCCTTGCGCCAGCATCCCGCCTTTGCCGATGCAAGGCTGGCCACCCCCATCACCCGTACGCCGGATGGCACGGCGGACATGTTCACCATCGTCAGCGGGGGGGCGCCATGACGGGCAAGCCGCTGCTGCGGCCCTTCTATGCGCTGCTGCTGATGGGTGGCCTGCTGCTGCTGCCCCCCCTGGGCATGCTGCTGGGCCAGACGGAAACGCTGTCGCTGCTGAATGAGCAGCGGGCAGCCCGGCAGCGACAGGTCGCCGCCGCCTCCCTGCTGATGCAGCACCGCGACGCGCTGCGGCAGCAGTCACAGCGCCTGCAGGCCCTGTCGGACGAGGCGTCGCTGTTCCATCGGGGCGCCGACGATGCCGGTGTGCAGATCGCCCTTCTGGCCCAAGTCCGCAATCTGGTGCAGGGCGCGGGCCTGTCCATCCGCAGCATTGATGCGCGGGCGGGCGATGCCGTGGGGGGACGGCGGCGGCTGACGGTCATGGTGTCGGCCATGGGACCGATTGAACAGGTGGTTGCGGCCATCACAAGCCTGGAGACCGCCCGCCCGCGCCTGCTGGTTGCCCGTCTGCGCATCCTTTCGGGCGCAGAGGCCGGGCTGGTCAGCGCACCGGACAACCCCTTCCTGTCGCTGGAGCTGGAGATCGATGCCTATGCGCAGACCGCTGCACCTTGACGGGTCCTGGCCCGCGGCGCTGGCGGCGGGGATCGTGCTGGGGCTGGCGGTCACGCTGACCAGCCTGGGCACGCACGACGCGCCGGCCCCTGGCCCTGCCGTGCCGGCCCTTGCCCTGCCGGAGCAGGGACCGGCCCTGGTGCAGGGTGCGGCGCCGGGCGCCGCCCTGTTGC
This sequence comes from Niveispirillum sp., assembly GCA_016463045.1. GTDB lineage: Bacteria > Pseudomonadota > Alphaproteobacteria > Azospirillales > Azospirillaceae > Niveispirillum. The sequence goes on along the minus strand of JAEMSB010000659.1, from coordinate 332 downwards.
GCCCCCCCTTCACGCCGGGCCGCCGACCCCCGGCGCGGCCCACCGGTTCCGTGCCGGAGGCGCCACAGGCCGATCTGCGCCTGACCGGCATCATTGCCGGCCCCGGTGGCAGCGGTGTCGCCATGGCCATTGATCAGCGCACACAGCAGTCCGTGACATTGCGGGCCGGCATGCCCTATCTGGATTGGACGGTCGAAACTGTCAGTCGGGACAGTGTCACCTTGCGCCGGGGCGGTGAAACACGCCTGCTAACCCTTCCTCTTTCCAAGCCCGCTTCCGCAGGACCGGTTCCATGACCCACCGTGCTTCGACGCCCCGCCACCTCCTGGTGC
>JAEMSB010000168.1 GCA_016463045.1 Niveispirillum sp. | reverse complement strand
GCCTTGGGCCGTATCGCCGCCCTGTTCGGGCTGGCGGGCGACGGGGCGGCGGGCCGGGCCGCCTGGAAGCCGGATGTGCTGCACGGCCATGACTGGCAGGCCGGCCTGGCGGCGGCGCATCTGCATTTCCCGCTCTGGCCGCTGGCGGGGCTGAAACGGCCAGGCACGGTTTTCACCATCCACAATCTGGCCTTTCAGGGCCTGTTCCCGGCAGAGACGGTGCCGACCCTTGGCCTGCCCTGGGACGGTTTCACGCCGCAGGGGTTCGAATTCTATAGCCAGTTGTCGTTCCTGAAGGCGGGGCTGGTCTATTCAGACCGGTTGACGACGGTCAGCCCGACCTATGCCACCGAAATCCAGGGGGAGATTTTTGGCTTCGGCATGGACGGGCTGCTGCGGGCCCGCGCCGACGTGCTGGATGGCATCCTGAACGGCATCGACACCGACGCCTGGGACCCCGCCCACGATCCGCAATTGAGTGCGCTGTACGATGCCGACACGCTGCCCGCCAAGGAGACCAACAAGGCCGATATCCAGCGCGCTTTCGGTCTGTCCCCCGATATCCATGCGCCCTTGTTCGGCATTGTCAGCCGCCTGACGGACCAGAAGGGCATCGATCTGGTGGTGCAGGCCATTCCGCATATCGTGGCGCGCGGCGGGCAGCTGGCGGTGCTGGGTACCGGTACAGCATCGCTGGAACAGGCACTGGCCGGGGCCGCACGGCATTATCCGGGCCGGGTCGGGCTGGTGCTGGGCTATGACGAGGCGCTGTCCCACCGGTTGCAAGCGGGGGTGGATGTGCTAATGGTGCCGTCGCGGTTTGAGCCCTGCGGCCTGACGCAGATGTATGCGCTTCGTTACGGCACCCTGCCGCTGGTCAGCCGGGTGGGCGGGCTGGCCGACACGGTGACGGATTGCACCGACGATGCGCTGTCGGACGGGACGGCAACGGGCTTCACCTTTGGCCCTGTCACCGTGCCCTCGCTGATCAACGCCATCGACCGCGCCTTCGCCCTGCATCCGCAGACCGACCGCTGGCGCGGGGTGCAGCGTTCCGCTATGGCACGCGACGTCTCCTGGGGGGCGTCCGCCCGACACTATGTGGAGACGTACAAGGCTGCGATGGCGGTGGCGGAGCGTGGGTAAAACGCGGGTCGGGGTGCACGCCCCGACCCGACAGACCATTACTTCTTGCCAACCAGCGTGCCGGCCCCGCCCTCGGTGAAAATCTCCAGCAGGATGGCATGCGGCACGCGGCCATCCAGGATCACCGCGCCCTCGACCCCACCGACAACGGCGTCGATGCAGGTTTCCAGCTTGGGGATCATGCCGCCCAGGGCGGTGCCGTCGGCGATGGCGGCGCGGGCGTCGGACACGGACAGTTCCGGCACCAGTTCCTTGTTCTTATTCAGGAAACCGGCGACGTCCGTCAGCAGCAGCAGGCGTGTGGCATCCATGGCGGCGGCGATGGCGCCGGCGGCGGTGTCGGCGTTGATGTTATAGGTCTGGCCATCCTCGCCGATGCCGATGGGGGCGATGACGGGGATGAAGCCGGCATTGCGCAGCTTGTGCAGGATCTGCGGGTTGATGCGGAACGGCTCACCCACGAAGCCCAGATCGACGACCTTCTCGATATTACTGTCGGGGTCGCGCTTGGTGCGGGTGGCCTTACGCGCCTCGATCAGGTCGTCATCCTTACCCGACAGGCCGATGGCGTCGCCGCCGGCATCATTGATCAGGGCCACGATTTCCTTGTTGATGCTGCCGGACAGCACCATCTCGGCGATCTCCATCGTGTCCTTGTCGGTCACGCGCAGGCCGTCGATGAATTCCGACTTGATCTGCAACCGATCCAGCAGCTTGCCGATCTGCGGTCCGCCGCCATGCACCACGATGGGATAGGCCCCTACCTGCTTCAGCAGCACGATGTCATTGGCGAACTGCCGCGCCAGTTCCGGGTTGCCCATGGCATGGCCGCCATACTTGACCACGATGATCTTGCCGTCATAGCGGCGCATATAAGGCAGCGCCTCCGACAGGGTCTGTGCCTTGGCGAGCCATTCCTCGCGGGTCAGCGTCGGGGTGACGGAAACGGTCATGGGCGTGGGCTCCGGTCGGGGGCGTCAGGGCCAGGGATTGTGACGGGCAAACGGCGTCGTGTCTAACACCGGTGGCGGGCGGGGGCAATGCGCTTTCCCGTGTCACGGTACCGTCGCGCTTGCGGTATCGTTCATGATGTGTTCACCTTGGTGGCAGGCGATGCCAGGGAGACGAACCATGTCGGGCAAACCGGTGCTGTACGGGGCCACGGGCTGCGGCTCCGCCGTTGTGGAGGCGGGCTTCATCCTAGCGGGCGAAGATTACGATTATGTGGAGGCCAGCCCGTGGGAACCCTCTGATGGGCTGACGGCGCTGAAAGCCATCAACCCGCTGGCACAGGTGCCGACCCTGGTCCTGCCCGATGGGACCGTCATGACGGAGTCGGTGGCGATCCTGATCTGGTTGATGGACCGGCATCCGGGCAAACTGGGTCCTGCGGCGGGCGATCCGGCGCGGGCATCCTTCCTGCGCTGGCTGGTCTATCTGCCCGCCGCCATCTATCCCATGTATACGGTGCGCGATTTCGTGGATCAGTGGGTCTCGGGGGAGAAAGCGACGGGGGAGCTGAAACAATCCACCGTCAACCGTATCCTGCTCTGCTGGAAGAATATGGAAGCTGCGTTGAAGCCGGCGCCTGGGGCGTGGCTGCTGGGCACGCCGGACCTGACGGCGCTTGACCTCTATATCTGCATGATGACCCGCTGGACGCCCCGTCGCGACGCCATCCGCGCGGTGGCACCGGGGATTGTGGCCGTGGCCGAACGGGTGGACCATGATCCGAGGGTGGTGGCGCTGTGGCGGCGGCACTTCCCGGATGGGTACAAGGATATTTAATTCGTCGCCGTTACGCCGCGAACCGCACCCAATGGCCCGGCGTCACCTCCCGCAGGTCGCCCGGCCCTTCACAGCTTTCGCGTACCTGTGCGGCCAGCGGGGCCAGACTGTTGCCTTCCCCGAACGGGCTGCCTACCTCCGGCACGGCGGCCAGCAGCAGGCGGGTATAGGGGTGGCGGGGGCTGTCGATCACCTGGGCCGTGGGGCCACGCTCCACGATGCGGCCCCGGAAGATGACGGCGGTTTCTTCAGCCACATAGCGGGCGGTGGCGATGTCGTGGGTGATGTAGAGCATGGCGATGCCGCGTTCGCGCTTCAGATCGCGGAACGTGTCCAGCACTGACAGGCGGATGGAGACATCCAGCATGGAGGTGGGCTCATCAGCGATCACCACCGATGGATTGACGGCCAGGGCGCGGGCCAGGTTCACCCGCTGCCGCTGCCCGCCGCTCATTTCATGCGGGTATTTGCGCAGGGTAATGGCGGGGTCCAGGTCCACGGCGCGCAGCAGGTCGGCCACCGCATCCCGTCGCTGTGCCGCCGACAAATCGGGCCGGTGCAGGGCCAGGGGGCGGGTCAGGTGATGTTCGACATTGTGCGCAGGGTTAAGGGCCGCGAACGGGTCCTGAAACACCATCTGCACGGCAGACCGGTATTCCAGAACGGCCTTGCGTCCCGTCAGGTTGGTGACGTCGCGGCCCGCATGGAAGATATGGCCTTCACTGGCCGTCAGCACATGGGTCAGCAGCTTGGCGCAGGTACTTTTGCCTGACCCGCTTTCCCCGACCAGCGCCAGGGCGCGGCCGGAATAGAGGCTGAAATCGGCACTGTCGAGGGCACAGAAGGACCCGAAGCGCATGGTCAGGCCGCGCGCCTCCAGCACGGGGCGGATGCCCAGTTCCGGCAAACTGTTCATTGCGGCGTCTCCTTCATGCGGACCAGCGTCTCACCGGGCTTTGGGTGCAGGGGCGGGATGGAGGCCCAGAGGCGGCGTGTATAATCCTGCTGTGGGTCCGCGATCATCGCGGATGGGGTCGACAGTTCGATCAGCTGCCCGCGCAGCATGACGCCCACCCGGTCACAGAACTGGCTCATCAAGGCCAGATCATGGGTGATGAACAGCACGGCGAAGCCCAGCTTGTGGCGCAGAGCCGCCACTTCCTCCAACAGTTCCCGCTGCACCACCACGTCGAGTGCCGTGGTCGGTTCGTCCATCACCACCAGCTTGGGGCGGAGCGCCAGCGCCATGGCGATGACGATGCGCTGACGCATGCCGCCGCTGAATTGATGCGGGTAATCATCCATGCGCTCAGGTTTGATCCCGACCATCAGCAGCAGCTCGGCCGTGCGGGTGCGGATATCGGCCTTCCCCGATATCCCGTGCGCCTTGAACATGTCCGCGAACTGTGCAGACACGCGCAGCACAGGGTTCAGCGCGTTCATCGCCGATTGCAGGACCACGGACAGGTCGCGCCAGCGCCAGGCCCGCAATTCCCGGTCATTGAGCGCCAGGACATCGGTGCCGGCAAGGTGGATCGACCCGCCCGTGATGAAGGCCGGGGGCCGGTGAAGCCGCGCGATGGCGAAGGCGACGGTGCTTTTGCCGGAACCGGATTCCCCAGCCAGACCAAGCACTTCACCGGCAGAAATGTCGAAACTGACGTTTTTGACGGCGCGGGTCAGGCCGTTGGGCGTGGCGTAATCGACACAGAGATCGCGCACGGACAGGATGAGTTCGGTCATGCCCGGCCCCCTTGGTTGGCGGTGCGGTTGGTCAATGCTGCCAGCACCTTGGCCGGCACGCGCAGGGTGCGCAGGCGGGGGTTGGCAATCTCATCCACCGCGAAATTGATCAAGGACAGGCCAGACCCGAACAGGACCAGGGCGAGGCAGGGCGCTGCCATTTCCCACCAGGCACCGACCTGCAGGGCCGATGTGGATTGCGCGTGATAGAGCATGGTACCCCAGGACACGACCATCGGGTCACCCAGGCCCAGAAACTCCATCGTCGCTTCGGTGATCACCGCATAAAGGACGGAGCCGATGAAGTTAAAGCCGATGATGGAGATCAGGTTGGGCAGCAACTCCACCGCGATGATCCGCCATGCCGGCTCGCCCAGCATCTCGGCCGCCAGGATATAATCGCGCTGCCGCAGGGACAGGGTCTGGGCGCGGGTGACGCGGGCACCCCATCCCCAACTGGTCAAACCGATGATCAGGGCGATGACGAACGGCCCCGTCTGTCCGATGAAGGCGGCCAGCACCAGCATCAAAGGCAGGTTGGGAATGACCAGAGAGATGTTGGTGAACAGGTTCAGCACCTCATCCACCTTGCCACCGAAATAGCCGGCGGTGACGCCGATGGCGGTGCCCAGCACGGTCACCAGCAGGCCGGCGGCGAAGCCGACGATCAGGCTGGTCTGGGTGCCATGGATGGTCTGGGACAGGACATCGCGGCCCATGCGGGTGGCGCCCATGACATGTTCGGCGCTGGGCGCCTCATGCGGGCTGGCTACGCGCTGATTGATGTCGAACGGCGCCACCAGGGGGGCGGCGAGTGCCACCAGGATAAAGAAGGCCACGATGGCGGCGCCGATGGCGGCCTTCCGGTTGGCAAGCAATGTGTTGAGCAGGCCGCGCATGGTTCAGCCCTTCCGCAGACGGGGGTCGAGGGCGACGTAAAGCACGTCGGCGATGAAATTGGCCGTCAGCATGGCCAGCGTCATGATCAGCAACTGACCCTGGATCAGCGGGTAATCGCGCGCTGTGATCCCCTGGAACAGGGTGTAGCCCAGGCCCGGATAGTTGAAGACCACCTCCGTCACCAGCGCCCCGCCGAAAGACGCGCCGAGCGTCATGGCGAAGCTGGTGACGGTTGGCAGCAGGGCGTTGCGGGCGGCATAGGCCATGCGCAGGCGGCGGTCGGACAGGCCCTTGGCCGTGCCCAGCACGATATAATCCTCGCCCAGCAGGTTGATCATGCTGTTGCGCATGGTGATCAGGTAGCCGCCGACCTGGGCCAGGGCCATGGTCACGATGGGCAGGAAGGCGTGTTTAAAGATTGAGCAGAAGAATTCCAGGGTGAAGCCGGGATCAATCTCCGGCTCATAGGCGTAGCCTGTCGGGAAGACGGGCCAGTAAATGGCGAACAGGAACAAGGCCAGCAGCGAGGTGACCAGCGGCGGCATGGCCTGCATCATCAGGGCGATGGGTGCACCGATACTGTCGAACGACCCGCCACGCCGCCAGGCGGCCAGAATGCCGGCCAGGGACCCGATCGCAAAGGCGATCAGAGAGGAGGTCAGCACCAGCATCAGGGTCCAGGGCAGGGCCCGCAACAGCACCTCATTCACCGTCAGCGGGTGGAACTTCACCGACAGACCCAGGTCCCAGGTGAACACGCTTTTCAGGTATGTGACGAACTGCGCCGGCCAGGGCTGGTCGATGAAGCCGAAGGTCTCCTTCAGCGCGGCCAGGGCTTCGGGCGGCAGGGTGCCGCCCGCCTGGGCGAACATGATGTCGACCGGATTACCGGGCATCAGGCGCGGGATCAGGAAATTGAACGTCGCGGCAACGATGAAGGCAGCGACATAGAATCCGACCCGGCGGAGAAGGAAGGCCATGGGGGGTCCTCTCCCGAAACCGAAGATCTGAAGGAAAGCGGATTGCGGTGTGGTTCGATGGGGGGCCGATGGCCCCTATGGATCAGCCGCCGCCATTCACCGGCTCCAGCGCCAGCAGATGCAGCAGCCGTTCCGGCGTGCCATCGAACACATCAGGACGGGCCACCGGATTATCGGCGTTGAACCAGCCCTTGAAGCGTTTGGTGTTGTATTCGTACCAGATCGGATTGCTGAACAGCGGCACATAGGGCGTGTTGGCGGCCAGGATCATCTGCACCTTGTCCATGGACCGGCGCTGTTCATCCGGGTCGATGGTGGCCACAAACGCATCCAGGGCGGCGTTCAGTTCCGGGTTGTTGAACCGCGTCGGTGCCGTGCGCGTCTTGCCGGAGAAGCGGGAATGGAAGCCGGTATCGTAGGAACGATGCGGCGTCTCGCCCGTGAAATAGCCGTTGATGGCCATGTCATAATCGCCCTGGATCAGCTTCTGCGCCCAGGAGGCGGGTTCGGGCGTGGAGACGCGGACATTGATGCCGATGGCGTTCAACCCTTCGACCACCAGCTGGGTGGTGTTGACCCAGTCGGTCCAGCCATTGGGGGCCAGGATGTCAAAGCGGATGGGCTTGCCATCGGGATTATCGACGTAGCCGTCGCCATCCACGTCGCGAAAACCGCTTTCGGCCAGCAGGGCACGGGCGCCATCCTTGTCGTACTTCGCGAACTTGCCAAATTGACGTTCGGCATCCTGGTTCACCCAGTCCTGATAGAGACGGCCCAGGCCGGACGCGTATTCGTTCACGATGGGATAGCCATAGCCCGCGATATCCACGATAGCGCGGCGGTCCATGGCCATGCTGACGGCCCGGCGGAAATTCACGTTGCGGAAGGCCGCGCGGTTGCCCGGATTGGGGCTGTCGAAATTGAAATTCACAGCCACCGTGCCGCCGGGCGGGAACCAGTAGCGGTGATGCACGGGATCGGCGGAAACATAGGTACGCTCAATATCCGGCATAAAGGCACCGAACCAGTCCAGCTTGCCATTGCGGGCGGCGGCCAGAAGCTGTTCGTTATTGCCGATCTGTGGGAAGGACAGGCAGTCAACCTTCAGGCTGGCGGCGTCCCAGTAATGCGGGTTCCGGCACTGCACATAAAGCTGGTTGGTGAAGCGCCGTACCTCTGTCATCGGGCCGGTGCCTACGGGATCGGGGTTGGTGAAGGTGACGGGGTCCGCCACCTTGGACCAGATATGTTTGGGCACTACGGGGATGCGGGCCAGTTCATACAGGCTGTTGGCGTTCACACGTTTCAGCGTGAAGACCACGGTATGGGCGTCCGGTGCTTCCACGGCGGCCAGCCGTTCCCAGATGTCCAGCGTGTCCAGCGCCTTGAAGCGCTTGAACATCTCATAGGTGAAGACGACATCCTGCGCCGTGAAGGGCTGTCCATCGGACCAGAGAACGCCGTCACGCAAGCTGAAGGTCAGCTTCAACAGATCCTTGGAGAAATCGTACCCCGTCGCCAGCCGGTAATGCGGACGGCCATTATGCAGGGTGTTGAAGATGATGAGCGGTTCATAGGCGAATTCACGCGCGCTGTAGAGGCGCGTGGTTTCGTTATACGGGTTGAAGTTGCGCACCCAGCCGGTGGAGAAATTGGCCACGACCGTCAGCGTGGACGGGTTGTCCAGCGGGGCGGCCTGGGCCATCGCCTCTGTTGTGCCCGCCGCTGCTGGCAGCAGTGCCGCCAGCGCGGCAAGGTTGCGGAAGAACTTCATCCCGTTGACCCCTGTTGTCCCGGCCGGCCCCCTTGTTTCGGGCCTGTTCCGTTTGCACGACTGTCGGGCAGACATACCCGGCAGGGCTACACTCAACTTCGTTGATTTCGTCGTTCACCGCCATTATCGGCGGGGTTTTTGCTGCAAATGGACGGATTGTTACCCAGCAATCCGCCCATTTGTACGTTCACATCATGCCAGGGCCAGCAAGCCGGTGATTTCTTCCAAGGTCCCGGCGACATCGACCATGGCGCCGGTGGGTGGCAGGGGGCGGGCTAGGCG
>JAEMSB010000658.1:1620-2349 GCA_016463045.1 Niveispirillum sp. | reverse complement strand
GATCGCGGCCGCGATCGATACGCGGCCAAGTACCGAAATAGCCAGGGCTGGAGATCGTGGGGCAGGCACCATCGGCCTCTCGCTGTTCGCACCACATGCCAATGCCGTAACCCTGCATGGCTTCGGCAGCGTTCGGCTGTTGCTTGCGCCGGGCGGCCCCAATCTGGTCATGCTCCATGGTGGGGAATATGTCGACCGGCAGCAGGCGCTGCCCGTCTGCCATCACGCCCTGCCGCGCGATCAGCAGCAGGATGCGCTCAAAATCGTCCGGGCTGGCAATCAACCCACCGGCCACACCCCAGCGGTCGCCCCAGCGGCAGGCGGGCGACAGGCCCAACGGGTCGGCGATCAGGCGGCGGAACAGGCTGTTCCAATCGGCCCCGCCCGCCTGTTCGGCCATGAAGGCCGCCACCTCCATCGACACACCGGCATAGGCGAAGACCCCACCCGGCGACCCGATTAGGTCCATATCCGCCAGCTTTGCCGCCGCTGCGCGCGGGGTGGGGTAGCGGCGGTCCTGCCAGAACGGGCCGGTATCCGGCAGGGCCGACGTATGGCTCATCAACTGCGCGAGCGTGATGCCGGCTTTCGGCCCGGCGCTGACCAGCCCGGCATCGGCCAATGTCATGTTCAGCCGCAGCTGCCCCTGGGCCACCAGCGCCATGATCACCAGCCCTGCTACCCATTTGCTGGCCGACGCCACATCAATGGCGGTGCTGGGACCGATAT
>JAEMSB010000658.1:887-1610 GCA_016463045.1 Niveispirillum sp. | reverse complement strand
CGCCGAAATAGCCGCGATAGAGCACGCGCGGCCCCTGATGCGCGATGGCGGCCACCCCGTCCAGCCGGTGGCGGCGGATGGCATCCTGGATCAGCGCCGTCACCTGCGGCAGGTCCGGCGATGTAGGATCGACGGGCACGGCGACGGCGGTGGGAAACGGCAGCAGCAGGCCGGCGGCGAGGCTGGACAGAAACAGACGACGGCTCTGCATGTGCATGCTCCGGGTGTGGGTCTGTGCCTGATACGACCCAGCCACCCTGACCCTGCCGCCAGCCCTCACTCAAACCGATGCGGCACGAAGCGGGAGGTGTCGCGGGTGACGGCGGTGCTGTCCTCACGGATGCCGATACCCCGGCATTCATCGCCCACCATCCAGGCGCCGATCACGGCATGATGGTCACGCGTCACGCCCTTGATGTCCGGCCCCCGCGCCGACACCACCGGCGACCAGGCCTGATAGACATAGCCTTCTTCGCCGTAAGGTCCAGCCACATCCAGTTCGCGCGTGGTGGGGCGGCCATCGGGGCCCATCGTGACGACGCTGATATTGGCCCCTTCGCGGCCCAGTAGCGGCTTTGCCACCACGCGCGTCCCGGCGGCAAAGGCCCGGCGGTCGAAATGCGCCTCCACCAGATAGGGGTGGTGCGGGTACATCTCCCACAGAACCGCCAGCAGCCCCTTGTTGGACAGCAGCATCTTCCAGGCGGGTTCCACGACCCGGAT
>JAEMSB010000658.1:0-877 GCA_016463045.1 Niveispirillum sp. | reverse complement strand
CAGCAGGTTGGTGCCGAAATCATCGGCCACCAGCCATTCCCAGGGTGTCAGCTTGAACAGGCACTTGATCTCCTGTTCCTCCAGGTCCGTGAAATAGCTGCGGGTGCGGCGGTTCAGGTGGTCCTGCTCCTCGGTCCAGCCGATGTCGGACAGCGCGATGCTCTTGGTCGCCAGCCCAGCCTCGATGGCCGTATCCTGAAGATAGCGCAGCGTGCCCTCATCCTCCGTATGCGGCATGGCGCAGGTCAGGTGCAGGGCACGCCCCGCCTCCCACTCGCCACGCCGGCCCCCATCATCGGCCAGCAGACGGTCGGCGCGCAGCAGGGCCTTCCATTGCTCCACCAGCCCTTCATGGATGGAATTGAACTGGTCCCCATCGGGGAACACGTCCTCCAGCCAGGCCCATTGCGCCACCGCCGCCTCGTACAGGCCCGTGGGCGTATCGGCGTTATATTCCAGCAGCTTGGGCATGCCGTCGCCATGGCCCGCCCCGCCATAGGCCAGATCGAAACGGCCATAAAGAGAGAACTCCTGGCCTTGCTGATGGCGCTGCCACGATGCCTCGATGGCAGGGATGGCATGGGCGGGGATGTTCAGCAGCGGATAAAGCCGCTCATCAATGATGCGCTTGGCGGCGGCCAGACACATCTTGTGAAGCTCGTTCCCGGCTTCTTCCAGCAGATCGATCTCCGCCTCGCTGAACACCCAACAGGCACTTTCATCCCAATAAACGCCGCTGGGGTCTTCGTCGGTCGGGATGGTATGGAAATCAAAGCCCAGCGCTTCCATGCGGGCTTTCCAGTCGGGACGCGGGCGGATGGATTGGCGATGCATGGCGGTATCCGCTGTGCTGAAGGGGCGCGGGAAGGGGAGGGAG
>JAEMSB010000167.1:1516-8615 GCA_016463045.1 Niveispirillum sp. | reverse complement strand
ACGCCCTCGATGCTCACCGCTTGCTCCCACACCGTCACGCGCTTGCCCTCGCGCACGGCACGCAGGATCAGTTCAGCCATCTGCACATAGGTGATCAGTCGGCGCTTATCCTCGCCATAATGCAGGGCCAGATTATAGGAATTGGGGTTCAGCTCCCGGATGAAGCTGGCCGTGACACCATCAGGAACACCAAAGAACACGACATCGGCATCACGGATATGGCCGATGGCCTCCTGCGTAAAATGCGAGATCGACCGGATACCCGTGCCGACGACGGTCAGGCTGCCATGGGTCTGGCCGGTCACAATCGGCTTGGACAGATCGAAGGAATTGGGCATCGTCCTTGGTCCCCCTGGGTACGTATCTGAGGTTGGTCAATTTCCAAACGGGCTACGCCGAAGGCGCCATGACCCTAACGCATTCGAGGCATGAATGCATGCCGCAAAATTAGAGCGAGTTGCAATGCGATACATCTCAGATTTGTTACCGGTCATGGGGTTAGATCCCATGTGCGCGCGCACACCAGTAAAAGTCATTCTATGATGAGTAGCATGGCGCAATCAACACACAGCGGCCCGCCCCCGGTGGCGATCATCCTGGCGGGTGGTCTTTCCAGCCGCATGGGCGGTGGCGACAAGGGCTTGCGGCTGCTGGCGGGGGAGCCGCTGCTGGGACGGATCATTGCGCATGTCCGGCGGTGGAGTGATATTGTCCTGCTGTCCGCCAATGATGATGCGGAGCGTTTCGGTCATATACCGGGGTTGCCCCCCCTGACGGTGGTGGCCGACACGGTATCGGACCGGCCAGGGCCATTGGCTGGGATATTGGCGGCCATGGACTGGACCGCCACACACAGGCCGGACCGCACCCATATCCTGTGCGTGCCCTGTGACACGCCCTTCCTGCCCGCCGATCTTTATCCGGTGCTGGCGGCTGCGTTGACCGGCGGCGGGGCCGTGGCCATGGCGGTGGGGCCGGATGGCATCCGGCACCCGACCGTCGCCCTGTGGCCCGTCAGCCTGCGCGCGGACCTGCGCATCGCCCTGCGGGACGAGGGGCTGCGCAAGGTTGGGGTGTTTGCCGCCCGGCATGGGCGGGTCGATGTCCCCTTCCCCGCCGGTCCGGACGGCATCGACCCGTTTTTCAATATCAACGGCCCGGACGATCTGGTCCGGGCCGAGGGGTTTATTCGTAGCGCAGGGCCTTGACCGGCTTTTCCACGGCCACGCGTGCCGCATGTCCAGCCACGGTGGCCCAGGCGATCACCATGGCCCCCAGACCGGCAGCTAGGAACAGCAGCGGGTCCAGGTCCACACGATAGGCGAACCCCTGCAGCCAGCGGTTCAGCCCGTACCAAGCCACGGGCCAGGCGATCAGGTTGGCGATCAGCACGGGGCGGGAGAACTGCCAGACCAGCAGCCGCACCAATTGCAGGACCGATGCGCCCAGCACCTTGCGGATGCCGATCTCCTTGGTCCGTCGTTCCGCCGTGAAGCTGGCCAGACCGAACAGGCCCAGACAGGCAATGATGACGGCCAGCCCCGCAAAGGCCGCGAACAGCTTGCCCTGGCGGATATCGTCGGCATAGAGCAGTTCCACGCGTTCATCCAGGAAATGCCGGCGCGCCGGCACGTCGGGCACCATCTCCCGCCACAGGCTGTCGATGCGGTTCAAGGTGGCCGACACGTCATCCGGACGGATGCGGACCATCAGTACGTTGACCTCCGTCGGGTCGGCTTGATAGATCGTGGCCACCGTGCTGTTGCGGGCGGACTTGTATTGCAGGTCGGCGACGACACCGATGACCTGCAACGTCACGTCGCCTTCATCCTGTGGATAGTTGATGGTGCGTCCGATGGCCTCTGCCGGGCTGCCCCAGCCGAACTGCTGTACCGCCGTGGCGGAAATGATGGTGGCGGCCGTCCGCCCCTCCTGGCGGGTACCTTCGGGCAGAGACTTGATTTCGTCGGTCCCGCGCACCTTGTCAAAGCTACGGCCCGCCACCATGCTGGCGCCCAGCGTTTCGAAATAGCCGAAATCCACCGGCTCAGTCCGGATGGTCACGGTTTCATTCTGTCCGCCCGTGATGATGCCGTAGGTCGAGGTCCGTTCCGACGAGTCCGATGGGGCCCAGGGCGCGCCGGCCACGGAGACCACTGCGGGATCGACCAGCAGCCGCTGTTTCATCGCCTCCAGCTTTGACTTTGCGGCTGCATGTTCAAAACCGCGCAGCAGAACGATATTCTCCTTGTCGAAGCCCAGTTCCTGGCTGCTGGCATAACGGGTCTGTTCCAGCACGACCAGGGTGCCGACCGTCAGGCCGATGGCGACCGCGAACTGCGCCACGACCAGGGTGGCGCGCAGCCGCCCGCCACCGACACCGGCAGATTTGTTGGACCGCAGCACCTGCGACGGTCGGAACCCCGACAGGACAAAGGCCGGATAGATCCCGCCCAGAAGGCCCAGCAGCACGGACAGGCCCAGGGTCAGCGCGCCCAGCAGCCCCATCCCATGAAAGGCCGAGTCCATCTTGATGTCCAGGGCCGTCTGGAACGGCTCCAGCCCGACCTCCACGATGGCCATAGCCAGCAGGCCGGCCAGCAGGGTCAGCAGCAAGCTTTCGCCCAGAAACTGCAAGATGATCAGGCGGCGCGGCGCGCCCAGCGTCTTGCGTAGGGCCACTTCGCGGGCCCGCATGGTGGCGCGCGCCGTGGCCAGATTGACGAAATTGATGGCTGCGATCGCCATGATCAGAGCCGCCAGTGCCACAAGGCCGGAAATGACGGCCATGCTGGTCCCGGCGCCACCCGGAAGCGGATGGGTGCGGATGTCCAAAAGCGGCTGCAGGCTCAGGTCGGCACGATATCCGCCATCCGACCCCGGCGTCGTGCTGGGGCGGACCCTCGCCAGAAAGTCCTTCAGGTTAGCCTTCAGCCTTTGCACATCAGTATCGGGTGCCAGTTGGAGATAGATTTGCAGCCAGTTATTTCCCCAGTTCTCCCGCTGCCGTTCCAGGTAGGGCAGCGGTGTGGAAATGGAGATCAGGGCCTCGACCTCGCCCGTCACATTGGACGGCGGGTCCTTCATGACACCCGTGACCGTCAGGGCACGGCCATCGACAAGGGTGATGGTGCGGCCCTGCGCGTCCTGGTCGCCAAAGATTTTCGTCGCCAACGCCTTGGTTAGAACCGTGCTGTTGGGTTGGGACAGGGCCGTGCGCGGATCGCCCGACAGGAAAGGCCAGTCGAACAGGCGCAGATAATCCACATCCACGGCATTGAAAGTGACATAAAGGCTTTCATCCCCGCGCCGCACGATTTCGCGCGTGCGGCCCGATCGGACAATGGTCTCGATCTCGGGGAATTCCTGCTTCAGGGCCGCTGTCATAGGCATGGACATGGCCGAATGGGTCGCGGGCGGACGGCCCGGCAGATGTTCGGTCCGCACAAGACGCAGGGTCCTGTCCGCATCCGTGAACATGCTGTTGTAAGACAGCTCATGCCGCACAAAGACCGTGATCAGCAGGGCCGCCGCCAGTCCGGCGGCCAGCCCCAGGACATTGATGCTGGTATAAAGCTTGTGGCGCAGCAGGTTGCGCAGCGCCACCATGATCCAGTTCCTCAGCATATCCCCTGCTCCCCCCTTATTCATACCGCAAGGCGCGAACCGGCTTTTCCGCGGCTACCCGCGCCGCATGGCCCGCAACCGTGGCCCAGGCGATGATCAAGGCACCCAGCCCCGCCGCCACGAACAGCAGCGGGTCCAGCGCCACACGATAGGCAAACCCCTCCAGCCAGCGGCTGAGCCCGAACCAGGCCAGCGGCCAGGCGACCAGATTGGCGATCAGCACGGGGCGCGAGAACTGCCAGACCAGTAGGCGCACAAGGTCCCCGACGCTGGCACCCAGCACCTTGCGGATGCCGATCTCCTTGGTCCGGCGTTCGGCGGTGAAACTGGCCAGCCCGAACAGGCCCAGACAGGCAATGACCACGGCCAGCCCCGCGAAGGCCGCGAACAATTTGCCCTGCCGGACATCCAGCGCGTAAAGCTGCTCGATCCGTTCATCCAGGAACTGCCGGCGGATCGGCACCTCGGGCACCATCTCCCGCCACAGGGCGTCGATCCGGTTCAGCACGGCGGGTGCGGCATCAGGCTTGATCCGCACCATCAGGGTACCGATCTGGCCCTGGTCGATCTGATAGACAGACGCAACGGTGCGGTCGCGCGCCGTGCGGTATTGCAGGTCGTCCACGACGCCGACGATGGTCAAGGTCACGTCGCCCTCATCCTGCGGATACATCAGCGTGTGGCCGATGGCATCCTGCGGACTGGCCCAACCAAGCTGCCGCACCGCCGACAGCGACAGCAGGGCGGACGCGGTGCGCCCCTCCATCCGCTGTCCCGACGGTACGTCGGCGGCGGCTTCGGCCCCGTATTTCTCATCAAAGGTGCGACCGGCCAGTAGCCGGGCACCCAGCGCTTCGAAATAGCCGTAATCGACATTGTCGGTGCGGATGGTGACACTGACATTCTGGCCGTCATCGGTACGGCGATAGGCGCTGGTGGTCTCCGCCCCATCCGACGGAACCCAGGGGGCACCCGCCACCGCGACGACACCGGGATCGGCCAGCAGCCGCTGTTTCAGGGCGGCCAGCTTGGGCTTGGCCGCCTTGTTGTCGGCACCGCGCAGCAGGACGACATTATCCTTGTCGAAGCCCAATTGCTGACTGCTGGCAAAACGCGCCTGTTGCAGCACAACCAGGGTGCCGACGGTCAGCGCGATGGCCACGGCAAACTGTGCCACGACCAGAATGGTGCGCAGCCGCCCGCTGCCAGCATTGCCCTTGCTGTTGCCGCGCAGGACATGGGCGGGCCGGAAGCTGGACAGGACCAGGGCCGGATAGAGGCCGCCCAGAATACCCAGTGCGAAGGACAGGCCCGCCACGATGATCGCCATGGCCCAAAGCTCGCGATAGGCGGGATCGATGGCGACAGACATGGCATCCTGGAACAATGGCAGCGTCACCTCCACCAGCGCCAGGGCCATCAGGCCCGACAGGAAGGTCAGCAGCAGGCTTTCCCCCAGGAATTGCAGCACCAGCAGCCGGCGCGGCGCGCCCAGCGCCTTGCGCATCGCCACCTCACGGGCCCGCATGCTGGCCCGCGCCGTCGCCAGATTGACGAAATTCACCGCTGCGATGGCCAGGATGACGGCGGCCAGCGCCGTCAGGCCGGAAATGATGGCCATGCTGGTCCCCTCATCATCGGACAGGGGGGCCGTGTGGACATCGCGCAATTTCTGAAGCGTCAGGACGTTGCGGTCGCCCTGGCCTTCATCCTCCACCGCGTTGGGATTGTTCCTGCGCACGAAGTCGGGCAAGGCCGCCTCCAGCCGTGCCACGTCGGTGCCGGGGGCCAAGCGGACATAGGTGTCGATCCAGTTCCAATTCCAATGCTCCCGCGCCCGGTCGATGGAAGGCAGCGGCGTGGACAGGGCGATCAGCGCCTCTGGCCGGTGGGTGACGTTGACGGGCGGGTTTTCAATCACACCCGTCACGCGCAGGGTGATGCCGGACCCCAGCTCGATGGTCCGGTCCAGGACATTGGTGGTGCCAAACAGCTTTTCCGCCGTCGCCACCGTCAGGACGGCGCTGTTGGGCTGCGTCAGGGATGATGAAGGATCACCGGACAGGAAGCGCCAGTCGAAAATGTCGAAATAGTCGGGGTCCACGGCGGAGAACAGCTGATAGAGGCTGTCGCCGTCGCGGCGCACCACCTCCCGCACGCGGGCCACCCGCACGGCCTGCACCACCGCCGGGAAGCTCTGTTTCAGGGCGGGGGCCAGGGGGATGGCCTGTGACGCCGTCGGTTCCGGCGCCCGGCCATTGATCATCAGGAGGCGGTTGAGCCGCCAGGTGCTATCGACATTGGCGAACCGGTCATTGAACGACAGCTCATGCCGGACAAACACGGCAATCAGCAACGCCGCAGCCAGCCCCGCCGTCAGGCCCAGGACATTGATCGCCGTATAGAGCCTGTGGCGCATGAGATTGCGCACCGCCACCATCAGCCAGTTCCGCAGCATGGCCCAACTCCCCTATTCATAGCGCAAAGCGCGGACGGGCTTTTCCGCCGCCACCCGCGCCGCATGGCCCGCGACAGTGACCCAGGCGATGATCAAGGCACCCAGACCGACACCGATGAAAATCAATGGATTGATGGAAACCCGGCTGGCGAACCCTTCCAGCCACAGGCTGACCCCGTACCAGGCCAGCGGCCAGGCGATCAGGGTGGCCAGCAGCACGGGCCGTGAGAATTGCCAGACCAGCAGGCGCACGATATCGGCCACACTGGCGCCCAGCACCTTGCGGATGCCGATCTCTTTCGTCCGCCGCTCTGCCGTGAAGGCGGCCAGACCGTAAAGACCCATGCAGGCAATGATGACGGCGAGGCCGGCGAAGGTGGCGATCACTGTCCCCTGACGCGCCTCCGCCTCGTACATGCGGTCGATCGTCTCCTCCAGGAACCCGCGGTATAGTGGGGTGTTCGGCGCCAGTTGCCGCCAGACATCGCCCACCGCCGCCAAGGTCGCCTTCTGATCTCCGGGCAGCAGCCGCAGCAGCATCGCCCCGAACTGCGATTGATCGATCACGAACAGGGCGGCTTCGGCTTCGACGCGCGCAGAGCTGAACCGGAAATCCTCCACCACGCCGACAATCGTCAGTATCTGCTGACGCGCGGGTTCGCCAACGAGGCCACCCCGCAACTGCTGCCCCAATGCCGTCGCGGGGTCACGGACACCCAGCTTCGGCAGCATGGCCCGCGTCACGACAATATTGGCCTCCGCCCTTTCGTGCGGTTCGTTCGGCAGCCTCATGATGTCAGGCCCATGTGCCCGGTCGAACAGGCGTCCTGCCAGCAGGGTCGCACCCATCGTTTCCAGATAGCCGAAATCAATAGCTTCCTTGCGCAGATGCACTGTCGCCGTCTGACCCGGCAGACGGAAACCCATGCTTGCCTTCGATCCCCCTGCCGGCGCCCAGGCGGAAAGGGCGACCGACTTCACACCGGGAAGACGGCTCAATGCATCCCTCAATGC
>JAEMSB010000167.1:0-1506 GCA_016463045.1 Niveispirillum sp. | reverse complement strand
CCCCGCCGTCGGTGGGCAGGCGATTGATGATCAGAACATTCTCGCGGTCAAAGCCCAATTGCTGCGTCGCTGCAAACCGGGTCTGGAGCAGGATGAACAGCGCGCCGATGGCCAGCACGATGGCGATGACAAACTGCGATACGACAAGGGCCGTGCGCAGCCCACCCCCTGCTGCCGGCATGCCTTTCGCCCCCGTGGCCACGCCTGTGCGTAACAGGACCAGGGCGGGGTAAAGGCCCGCGACAAAACCCACCAGCGGCGGCAACAGCAGCAAACCGGTCAGCAGCGCCCGATCCGCGAACGGATCGGCCGGCACATCGATCTTCAGCAGCCGCAGAAGCGGCAGGATCAGTTCGGTGGCCGGCAGCGCCAGGGCACCCGCCAGACTGGCCAGCACAGTGGATTCCGTCAGGAACTGCATGGCCAACCCGGCACGTTTGGCACCCAGCGTACGGCGGATGCCAATCTCCCGCAGGCGCAGGCCTGAGCGTGCCGTTGTCAGATTGATGAAATTGATCCCGGCGACAAACAGGACCAGCATGCCGGTCAGCAGCATCCCCTGGATAACCGGCATCGGCGTTCCCGCCTCTCCCGCCACCGGGTTCGTGCGGATGTCGGTCAGGGGCTGCAGCGCAAGTCTGAAAGTGTAGATACCTTTGGCGTCGTCGGGTGACCGATAGTCAGGCACCAGGGACGGCAACAGCGTATCAATCTGCCTTTCCAAAGCCGCCACATCCACACCGGGACGCAGCAGCAGGTAGGTGGTGAGCCAGGAACTGTTCCACTGCCCTTCCCGTTCGCGAAACTCCCGATCCGCCTGATCGCTGACGCTGGTCGCAATCGGGGTCAGAAGACCGGCCCGCAAGCTGGAATTGCCGGGTGGGTCCGCGATGATACCCGTTACTGTCAGCGTGCGACCGGATTTCAGCCGCAGTACCTGCCCCATCGCCTCGCCATCGCCGAAATATTTCCGGGCGGTGCTTTCGGTCAGGACGGCATCACCGGGCCGGGCCAGCGCCAAGGTCGGATCACCCTTCAAGAAAACGAGATCGAAGACCTGGGGATAGTTCGGATCGACCCGCAATGCGTCTTGACCGAATATCTGCCCATCGGCCCGTTCGACAGAGGTCAGGAACGGGATGGTGCGGACAACCTGCTCCAGGTCGGGCAGACGCTCCGCCAGGGCGGGACCCACCGGCAAACCGGTGACACTTCCGAACCAGGGGGCCTGCCCGGACATGTATTCGGTGCGGTTCACCCGCACGATGCGGTCGGCCTTTTCGTGATAGCCGTCGAAACTGGTTTCAAACCGGACAAGGGTGCCGATGATCATGCAGACGGACAGGCCGACAGCCAAGCCCACCACGTTGATCGCGGTATAGAGCCTGTGCCGCAGCAGATGACGCCACGCGATCAGAAGCCAGTTCCACACCATACGCCACCCCCTTCCCGGTCCCCCGCCAAGACGGCCCCTACTCGTGCCGCAGCGCCTTGATGGGCGGGGCC
>JAEMSB010000166.1 GCA_016463045.1 Niveispirillum sp. | reverse complement strand
GCGTTGCTGTTGGCTGCCCTGGCGTCGCTGTCGGCGCAGCAGCGCCGGCAGGAGGCGGCCCTGGTGCAGCTGGTGGTGCGCGGCTGGTGGCAGGCGCTGGAGACGGGCCTGGACCTCTCCCCCCCGCCCGTCACAAAAACACCGCCGACCCTGGGGGCGGAGGTGGCCGCCGCCGCACGGGCCTATGGCGAAAGCCTGGCGCCGCTGCCGGTGGCCGAGGTGGCTGACCGGATCGGCGCCCTGCATGCCGGCCTGATGCCGTCCGATGAACGGGCCCGCCACGGTGTCTATTACACGCCGCCCGCCCTGGCCGCCCGGTTGGTTGATCTGGCCGATGGCGGCAAGGTTGATTGGGCGGAGGTACGGGTGCTGGACCCCGCCGCCGGCTGCGGCGCCTTTCTGGTGCCTGCCGCCCTGCGCATGGCCAAGGCCTTGAAGGGGGTGGAGCCGGCGCTGGCCCTGCGTTCCATCGCCCACCGCCTGCGCGGGCTGGAACTGGACCCTGTCGCCGCCTGGATAGCAGGTGTGATGGTGGAGGCGGCCCTGGCCCCGCTGATCCGGGCGGGGGGCAAGCGCCTGTCGCCCTGCCGCGCGCTGGATGCGCTGTCGGTGTCGGCGGCGTCGGAGTTTGATCTGGTGATCGGTAACCCGCCCTATGGCCGCCTGACCCTGGCGCCGGACATGCGGGCGCGGTTCGCGCGCAGCCTGTATGGCCATGCCAATCTCTATGCCCTGTTCATGGATCAGGCCGTGCGCTGGACCGTGCCGGGCGGGCTGATCGCCTTTCTCACCCCGTCCTCCTTCCTGGCCGGGGATTATTTCAAGCATCTGCGCCGCACCCTGTCCGATCTGGCCCCGCCCCTGTCGCTGGATTTCGTCGATGAACGCAAGGGCGTGTTCGACAATGTCCTGCAAGAGACGGTGTTG
The DNA here is from genome assembly GCA_016463045.1 of Niveispirillum sp. Lineage (GTDB taxonomy): Bacteria > Pseudomonadota > Alphaproteobacteria > Azospirillales > Azospirillaceae > Niveispirillum. The sequence goes on along the minus strand of JAEMSB010000166.1, from coordinate 7,695 downwards.
GCGACATACCGCCGGATGGGGCCGAAGAAGAAGCGGCCCGAACGCGCCCTGGTCAACATGATCCGGGCCGGCAGCGGGGGCGATGGCTTGACCATCCTGCCGTCCGGTTCCTTCACCCTGCCCGATGAACCGACCGCCCCCTGGATCCTGCCGCGTCATGCCAGTGAGACGGGGTTGGCGACAAGGCTGCGCAGCCTGGACAGCCGGCTGCGCGACTGGGGCTATCGCGTGGCCACCGGCCCCCTGGTCTGGAACCGGTACAAGCCGCAGATCGCGGACAAGCCGGGCAAGGGGGCCGTGCCCCTGGTCTGGGCCGAATCCGTCACGCCCGATGGTCGCTTCACCTATCGCTGTGAGAAGGCCAACCACAAGCCCTGGTTCCACCCGGCGATGAAGGGCGATGACTGGCTGCTGACCCGCCGGCCCTGCGTGCTGTTGCAGCGGACGACGGCCAAGGAACAGGCCCGCCGCCTGATCGCCGCCGAAATGCCTCTGTCCTTCCTGGCCAAGCATCCGCGCGGCGTCACGGTGGAAAACCATCTGAACATGCTGCTGCCGCTGGATGACAATCCGCCTTCAGTGCCACCCGCCGTCCTGGCCGCCTTCCTGAACAGCCGCGCCGCCGACCGCGCCTTCCGCTGCATCTCCGGCTCCGTCGCTGTATCGGCGTATGAGTTGGAGGCCATGCCCCTGCCGCATCCGGCGGCACTGAGGGAACTGACGGCCCTGGTGGCCGCCGGGGCATCACGCGACCGGCTGGATCAGGCCGCTGACCGTCTGTACGGGATTTCTTGATGTCCGCCTTGCCGCCGTTGCTGGAGCGGGCGGAGGTGGCCCGCCGCCTGCGCCTGATTTTCCCGGAAGGCACGCCGGAGCGGGATAAATGCGTGCGCGACGCGGCGGCGGCCACTGTCGCGGCCTTTCTCTATATCGGCGCGGTGGAGGGGGCGGATATCTGGCTGAACCCGGTGCATGTGGTGCGCCTGGGCGATACGCGCATGCTGTTCGAAGCCGACGCGAGGTCGCGGGCCGATTATGCCAAGGCCCCGCGCGCCAAGGGGGAGCGTTGGTATCAGGATAACAGCCGCGAACAGGTGCGGGACGAGGTGATCAGACAGGGCTTGATCCCCAATGGCGCTGTCATCGAACGGTCGGGCGTGCCCACGACATCGTCCAAGCCGCGCTATGCCCTGGCCGCCCCCTTTGCCGCCTTGTTCGACCCTGGTTTGCAAGGTGAGGCGCTGACCAGGGCGGCCAAGGGCTGGGCCGATGCCACCTTGAACCCCATGGCACTGGCCCGCATCGTCAGTCTGCGCGGTTCTACCGACCGTGACGGGGCCGATATCCTGGTCCGCTTTCCCAATGGGGAGACGCGGTTGCTGGCCCCTGGCCCCAGCAGCCGCATCGCCCAGGCCGTTGTGGAACTGTTCGCGCCGCGCTTCCTGACCGATCCCGTGGTGCTGTGGCTGTCGGAAAGTGCGGCCAAGGTGGCGGCGCGCGATGAGGGCTGGATCAAGCGGCTGCGCCTGCGCATCACGCCCGACCGCACCCTGCCCGATATCATCCTTCTGGACCGGGGGCACAGCGCCGCCGACCTGAAGCTGGTGTTCGTGGAGGTGGTGGCGACCGACGGCCCCGTCACCGAACAGCGGGCCCAAGCCTTCCTGGATATCGCCGCCGAGGGGGGCTTTGCCCCTTCCAGGGTAGCTTGCATCACCGCCTTCCTGGACCGTGACCGGGCAGAGGTGAAGAAGGCCCTGCCCTCACTGGCCTGGGGCAGCCATGTCTGGTTCGCGTCCGAACCTGAACGGCTTGTTCGCCTGCTGGCAGAACCCGGCCCCTTGCAGGGCATGGGGTGATTAGTTTCGGGTTACGAATTCCACGCCCAGCGAGCGCAGCGCATCCCAATAGCCGGGATAGGTCTTGGCGACACAGCCAGGGTCCATAATGGTGATGCCATGGATTTTCAGCCCGGCCAGCGCGAAGGACATGGCGATGCGGTGGTCGGCATAGGTGTGGATATCGGTGGCGAGCGTCTGGCCGGCCAGGGCCGGATCGGCCGCCACGATCAGATCATCGCCTTCTTCCCAGGCCAGACCCGGACGGATCTTGGCCAGTTCGGTAGACAGCGCCCGGGTGCGGTCACATTCCTTGACGCGCAGATTGGCGATGCCGACAAAGCGCACCGGGTGATTGTTGAAGGCTGCCAGCACCGCCAGCGTCGGTACAGCATCCTGCATCTGCGAGCCGTCAATGACCGCCGGCATATTGGGGAACTGCGCGATCACAGCCTGGGCACAGGCGTCGGGCTGCGTGAAGGCATCCGACGGCACGCCCAGGTCGATGCGCCCCCCCGTCAGCACCTCTGCCGCCCAAAGGTAAGTCGCCGCTGACGCATCAGGTTCGATCACATAATCGGCAGCCTTGTATCCGGTGGGCAGCACCCGCCAGGTGGCGGCATCCTGTTGCTCCACGACGGCGCCAAAGGCGCGCATGGCCGCCAAAGTCAGGTCGATATAGCCACGCGCCCCGATCTCACTGCCGGTCAGCGCGATATCGATGGGGCCGCTGGAACAGGCGGCTGCCATCAGGATGGCGCTGACATACTGGCTGGACAGGCCGGCATCGATCTCCACACGGCCCCCTGCCAACGCCCCCTTGCCGCGCACGGTGACGGGGGGGCAGCCGGTTGGCGCCTCCAGATCGACGCCCAGCGCCGTCAGCGCCTTGACCAGGGGGCCGATGGGCCGCTTGCGCATATGCTCATCCCCGTCCACCACGACGGTGCCATCGACCGTGGCGACAGCGGCGGTCAGGAAGCGGGTGGCCGTACCGGCATTGCCCAGGAATAAGGGCCCGGCGGGAGCCGTCAGCCGCCCGCTGCTGGTCACGATGAAGGTCGTGGCGTCGGGTTCATCGACACTCACACCCATCTGGCGCAAGGCATTGGCCATGTGCCGCGTATCATCGCTTTTCAGCGCGCCGGTCAGGCGGCTGGTGCCCGTGGCGAGGGCCGCCAGCAGCAGGGCGCGGTTGGTGATGGATTTCGATCCCGGCGGCACCACGCGGCCCGTCAGGGGATGGGTCGGCGGAATGACCGCTACTGCCGCCACGCCCGTCGCCGTCACCATCGCATCCTCCTTGCCAGACCGCACAGAACAGGCGGCGACCCTACCAAGCAGGCGGGTAGACGGAAAACCTCTTTGCCACCGGGGGCGATGTGCGTGGGGCGCAGGGCGGGGTGATCAACAGCGCCGTAAGAAACCCCGAGCGGTTTACGACAGTCGTAAACCGCGCCGGCGCCTGAGGAAAGGCGAATGCGAAAATGGCGGGCCGCCCCAACCAGGAGACGGTCCGCCATTTCTCGATAGCCTCTCGGCTTCAGCCGGATGGGCACAAACCACATGATACCGCACAAAGGCGGGGGCTTCGCCGCGATAAATCCGGCCGATTTTCCGGCCGCCCGTCGCCCGGGTCGGTCGGTTTTGGCGGGGATTGGTCCTTAACGCCCCCGTCATGAAAAGAATGGTGCGCCCGTCGGGCGGGGGTGACAACGCCCAATGGGGCATGGTGCGGGGCGGTAAAATCCCGCTCACCGCATGGCTGTCTTAACGGATGCATGCCACCCGTGCCGAGGGGTGGGGGCGGAATGCTTGACACCCGCCCCGGACCGGCTCACTTAATCGGTACTAAATTGGTCCTGTATTGAGAAAGGTTCGCAACGCCCATGCTGCGGCTCAGCAAGATGACGGATTACGCCGTGGTGGTCCTGACCACCCTGGCGCATGCCGACAGCGCGCTGCACACGGCCAATTCCCTGGCCGACCGCACGGGCCTGCCCATGCCGACGGTGCAGAAGCTGTTAAAGCTGCTGGCGCGGGGCGACCTTTTGCAATCGCACCGGGGGGCGGCGGGTGGTTACAGCCTGTCGCGCACTCCCGACCGGATCAATGTGGTGGAGATCATCGAGGCGATTGAGGGGCCGATTGCGCTCACCGATTGCGTCGATGGTGGTTCCGGCGGCTGCGGGGTGCAAAGCCTGTGCTCCCGCAAGACCCATTGGGAAAAGGTGAACAGCGCCGTACGCCGCGCGCTGGAGGATGTGACGTTGGCCGACATGGCCACCCCCGCCTTGTTCGATTTCGAGCGTGAGCCGGCGCCCCGCGCCGTGCTGGCCGGTTGAACGGGCTGGGGTTGAGGGGTTTGAAGGGGAGCGACGGATATGGCCGCCACTGAACAGACGATCGAACAGGTCAAAAACCTGGCGGAGGGGAAGTACAAATACGGCTTCTTCACCGATATCGAGTCGGAAACCGCGCCCAAGGGCCTGTCGGAAGATATCGTCCGCTTCATCTCCGCCAAGAAGGGGGAGCCGGAATGGCTGCTGGAATGGCGGCTGAAGGCCTATCGCCACTGGCTGACCATGGACGAGCCGGATTGGGCCAAGCTGCACTATCCGCCCATCGATTATCAGGACAGCTACTATTATTCCGCGCCCAAGACGACCGCTGGCCCGAAATCGCTGGACGAGGTCGATCCGGAACTGCTGAAGACCTATGAGAAGCTGGGCATCCCCTTGAAGGAACAGGCCATCCTGGCCGGCGTCGAGGGGGCGGGCGACAGCCCGTCCATCGCGGTCGACGCCGTGTTCGACAGCGTGTCGGTGGCCACCACGTTCAAGAAGAAGCTGGAGGAAAAGGGCATCGTCTTCTGTTCCATCTCGGAAGCGGTGAAGACCCATCCCGATCTGGTGCGCCAGTATCTGGGCACTGTGGTCCCCTATTCAGACAATTACTTCGCGACACTGAACTGCGCCGTCTTCACCGATGGCAGCTTCGTCTATATCCCCAAGGGCGTGCGCTGCCCCATGGAACTGTCCACCTATTTCCGCATCAATGCGAAGAATACCGGACAGTTCGAGCGCACCCTGATCATCGCTGACGAAGGGTCCTACGTCTCCTACCTGGAGGGCTGCACCGCACCGCAGCGCGACGAAAACCAGCTGCACGCCGCCGTGGTAGAACTGGTAGCGCTGGATGACGCCACCATCAAGTACTCAACCGTCCAGAACTGGTATCCGGGCGATGAGAATGGCAAGGGTGGCATCTATAATTTCGTGACCAAGCGGGCCGCCTGCCGCGGTCGTAATTCCAAGGTAAGCTGGACCCAGGTGGAAACCGGTTCGGCCATCACCTGGAAATACCCGAGCTGCATCCTGCAGGGTGACAATTCGGTGGGCGAGTTCTATTCGGTCGCCATCACCAACAACATGCAGCAGGCCGATACCGGCACGAAGATGATCCATATCGGGAAGAACACCCGGTCCACCATCATCTCCAAGGGTATCTCCGCCGGTCGCGCGCAGAACACCTATCGCGGTCTGGTCCGCATCCTGCCCAAGGCGCAGAACGCGCGCAACTTCACCCAGTGCGACAGCCTGCTGATCGGCGACAAGTGCGGGGCCCATACCGTGCCCTATATCGAAAGCCGCAACCGCACGGCGCGTGTGGAGCATGAAGCGACGACGGCCAAAATCTCCGAGGACCAGTTGTTCTATTGCCGCCAGCGCGGCTTGAAAGAAGAAGACGCGGTCGGCCTGATCGTGAACGGCTTCTGCAAGGAAGTGCTGAAAGAACTGCCCATGGAATTCGCCGTGGAAGCGCAGAAGCTGGTGGCGATCAGCCTTGAGGGCTCGGTGGGCTAAGCCCCCGGATGAAGAGATGGTGCGGAACGGCCCGGCCTTTCCGCCATGAGATGTGAGTTGGAGCAGCAAATGTCCCTGATCGAAATCAAGAACCTGCACGCCACTGTCGATGGCAAGGCGATCCTCAAGGGGGTTGATCTGACCATCAATGCCGGTGAGGTGCATGCCATCATGGGCCCCAATGGCGCGGGCAAGAGCACGCTGTCCTATGTGCTGGCCGGTCGTGAAGGCTATGAGATCACCGAAGGCAGCGTGACCTTCGACGGCCAGGATCTGCTGTCCATGGAGATCGAGGAACGCGCCGCCGCCGGCCTGTTCCTGGCGTTTCAGTACCCGGTGGAAATCCCCGGTGTGTCCAACACCACCTTCCTGAAGGAAGCGCTGAATGCCATCCGCAAAACCCGTGGCGAGACGCCGCTGGACGCGATGCAGTTCCTGAAGCTGATCCGGGCCAAGGCCAAGGATCTGTCGATGAATGACGAGATGATCAAGCGCGCCGTCAATGTCGGCTTCTCCGGGGGCGAGAAGAAGCGCAACGAGGCTTTGCAGATGGCCGTCCTCCAGCCGAAGCTGGCCATCCTGGACGAAACCGACAGCGGCCTGGATATCGACGCACTGAAGATCGTGGCCGAGGGCGTGAACCGCCTGCGCGGGCCCGAACGCGGCATGCTGGTCATCACCCATTATCAGCGCCTGCTGGATTACATCGTGCCCGACGTGGTGCATGTGTTGGCCAATGGCCGCATCGTGAAGTCGGGCGGCAAGGAGTTGGCGCTGGAGCTGGAAGCCAAGGGCTATGCCGAGTTCGGCGTGACCGAGGCGGCCTGACCCATGACCGCCCCCGGTGTGCGCATCAGCATCGAATATGACGTGCCGGTCACGGGGCCGGACGCGGATATCGTGCTGGGCGGGCTGATGGCCTTCAACGCCGCCACCCTGCCGCCGGCCCAGGGCCGGTTCGTCACGGTGGCGGGAAATGGGGAGACAGGCGCGCCGCAGGCAGGTTTGTCGCTGACCCAGTGGGGACGCGACGCCTATTGCTTCTGGGGTGTCTGGACCGTTCCCGGCATCGATCCCGGCCCCGCCATCGCTTCGGTGCTGGCCCGGACGGAGGCTGAACTGGCCCGCCGGGATGCCGACCGTTTCATCATGATCGTACGCGCACACGACGACACCGCCCCCTATATGGCCGCCGGTTATGCGGTACGTCAGGTGATCGGCCCGCATATTCGCGGTGGTGTCTTCACCATCCTGGAAAAGCGGATCGGCAAGGGGGAGGCTGCGATGCCCGCCGGCTTTGCCCTGGCCATCCACGAACCGCCGCCCCGGCATCTGGCCAAGGAAATCTGGCGCATCACCGATGCCCGCCGGCAGGGCCTGCTGGGCGCGCCCGTGAAACTGGTGGCGGCTTACGTCCGCGATATCGTGACCAACGCCCCGCGCGGGGCCGCCCTTTGCTATGCCGTGGACAGCGACTTCATGGTCGACATGGTCTGGCTGGAGGACAGTCTGCGCGGCACCGGCACCGGTTACGCCATGCTGGCCGCCGCCCTAGACGAGGGGCGCAGGCTGGGCTGCGGGCGGGCGGCAGTGGAGACGATGGATTGCCAGGCGCCCCAATTCTATCCGCTGCACGGGTTCCAGCGTTTCGGTGTTGCCGAATATGACGTGCCGGGCCTGAACATGAACTTTTACGACATGAAGCTTTGAACCATGCGCGACGAACAGAACCAGACGGCCCGGAATTTCGTGGAACAGGTGGTGGCACTGGCCCCCGCCCTTGCCGGCACGCGCGCCGATGGCCTGGACCGGTTCGCCAAGGCGGGCCTGCCCAGCACACGGGCTGAGGCCTGGAAATTCACCAACCTGCGCGGTCTGGACAAGCTGACCCTGGGGCCCGCCCCGGACGCCGCAACCGTGACCGTGGATGCCATCCCCACCGCCCTGGATGCCCCCGCCCCGCGTCTGGTCTTTGTCGCCGGGCAGTACCG
>JAEMSB010000165.1 GCA_016463045.1 Niveispirillum sp. | reverse complement strand
GGACTGGCCCTGGCCCATGCTGGTGTTGCGCTGCTGTCCGCCTTCTCGCCCCGCGCGCGGGATCTGGGCCTGTCGGCGGGGCAGTTCGTGGTGGGAGAGGGATGGTTGCTGGCGCTGTCGCTGCTGGTGGCCTTGCTGGCCGCCGCGTTGCCTGCGATCCGGGCCTATCGGACGGATGTCAGCCGTTTGCTGGCGAAGGGATAGGCACCATGAAGCTTTTGAAACTCACCTTGGTCCTGGCGGCCCTGACCGCAACGACCCCGGCCCTGGCCTTCAAGCAGGTTCAGGACCCGGCCCTGGCATCACAGGCCGTGCCGCATGACCCGCGCGCCGTGCCGCGTGCTACCCTGGGCTGGGACAAACTGGCCGACACCAAGGAAATACAGAAGCGGATCCAGGATGTGAACCGGCTGATCGCCGTGTTCGGGCCGGGGGTCAAGGCACTGGACGGAAAGCCCTTTACCGTTGCCGGCTTCTTCCTGCCGCTGGATACGGGTGAAACCAGCCGGTCCTTCCTGCTGTCTTCACTGGCCCCCACCTGTCCCTTCTGCCCGCCACCGGGCCCCGCCGACCTGATCCAGGTGAGTGCGGCAGAGCCGGTGACGGCGACCCTGGATCAGGTGCAGTTGCAAGGCACCCTGCGCCTGTCGGCGGAGGATGTGAATGGCATCTATTTCCACCTGGAGAACGCCCGTGTCGTCCCCAAATCATAAGGCGCTGCTGATGGCGGTCACGGTCCTGCTGCTGACCACCGGTCCCGCCCTGGCGCAGGAAAGCTGCGGCAAGCTGTATGAGAACCAGGATTGTGGCGCGGCGGTCTATGAGGAGGCTCTGGCCCGGCAGAAGGAGGCGGAGGCCAAGCTGAAACAGCAGGCTCCACCCGAACCACCCGTCCCCGGCGGCGCCGCCGAGCCTGATACAAGGGACATGCGGCAACGCGCGCTGGATCTGTACCGCGCCCGTGCCGCCGGCATGGCCAATTCCCTGCAATGCTGTCACCCCGGCGTGGATGGCACTCTCTGGTGTCACTGACCCAGTCCAAGATCTTCGCCAATCGCCCGCAAAGGACGACCACTCGTCTGGGTCAGGCGAACCGCCTCGGCTTTGAACTCATCCGTGAAATACGCGTGCCGACCCGGACCACGTTTCTTCTCATTCGTCAGGGGGCAACACCCTATCTGATATTAAGGACATCGCTCTCCACTTTTTCCGGGCAAGTCCAGCCCCATGCTCGCTGGACAAGGTGAACTGGCAGTTCCGGGCATCTGCGCCCAACATGGCACCGCCATTTGGCGGATACCGCTACGCCGTATCTACCGCGCAGCGGTATCCGCTGCCGGAGTGGTACTCCGGTCAAAGGAAGATTGCTCTAATCAAAGGCGAATGTCGGCCAAATGCAGGATGGGAAGGATAACCGGCTCGCCCAATGCGAAGGCGCTGATCGCGGCTTCCTGCTTTCTCAGAGGGTCCGCGCCGCTATAAGCGGAGAAGTCATAGCCGGTGGCTTCCGCGAGATCCGCCACCGACAGCTGGAACGTTCGGTAAGCCCCGAGGACGAAACCTTCAAGGGATTCCCGGCGGGACCGCTTCTCAAGCAGCTTGCGAACCAATTCGCCCTGGCTAAGAAGATAAGCCGTGGCATGGAGGGTTTTCTCCGTCTCGTCGAGAGTCACGACCAGTTTCCAGAACTCGCGTGGCACCACCGCATTATCGATGATGACTTCCTCCTCCTCGTCTTTGTCGCGCATGACGGGACCGGTGAACACGCAGGCTCTGAAACCGTGGGTGCGGCTGCTGTCAAGGATGTAGCTCTCCAGCCCCAACCAGAGCGCCTTCCCCTGGTTCAGCGTCGAATGCTGTGCCACTGCATTGACATAATGGAACGTGTCGTCATTGGCCAATTCCGCGTCTCCTGCGGAGATTTCCCAGTTTGGATCCTCGCGCCGGACCATGTGGCCACGGTCGATCTGGGCATCGGCGAAGTTCCGGGCGCCCAGTTGAATATCGAGAGGAATCCGGCCATCGGTGAACCACTTGTCGTCGCCACGCTTGATGCGCACACTGTGGCGTCCGTCGATGTTCACCGCTGTGATGAGGGGCAATTTCCATTTGGCTGAGTATTTGACGCCGAAATGCATGTATCGCAGTTCGCCCTTTTCAGGGGGATCATCGTTCGGTTGGGCCAGGGTCGTTTCCAGATCGTCGCTCAGTTTCGGCCAGGGGGTAGCGGTTGAGCCATCCTGCAGGAAAAGTTGCACGAAGCCCTCCCGCCCGCGGAAATGGGAGGCCGGATGATGACCATCAGGTGCCTCGTTGATCTGCAGTGGAATATTCATATAAGGCGGGCGCTCGCCTCTGAGCAGCTTGGCGAGTGTCGCAGAGCTCACCGCACCGTTACCCTCCCCGTAGCGCCCTGTGAAATGCAGCCCGACGACCCGGCCATCCTCCAGGCTTATCAGGGGAGAGCCCGAATTGCCGCCTAGGCTGGTACAGTCATGGGACAGCACCTCTCCGACATCTCCGCCCTGCATGATTTTGCCCGGCGCGAACCGCTTGACCTCGTATAGGTCACGGTAATAGCGGGCCTGATCTTCCTTGTTGTAGCGTGAATCATAGGCCGGATACCCGATGAGGGCGACCAGTTCCCCTTCGGTGACACTCCTCTCGCTGAGGACGAGTGGATCGGGCATGTCGAATAAAGCCGCGTCCACCTGCAGCAGCGCGACATCCGCAGACGTATCGTCCGCTAGGTAACTGATGCTGTTCAAAACAGCTGTTCTGCTATTGTTGGCCTGACTGTCCACCTCTTCCAGGAAGTCGATTAACGCTCCGCAGCGGGCTCCGGAAGGGGTGCGTAGGAACACGGCGCTGCCGTCATTCTTCCGCTGGGCCACCAGTGCCGCCACATGGCGGTTGGTCATGATCAACCATTTGCCATTGACGCGGTCACAGACCCAACCGGTCCCCCCCCATTGCATGGCATGATTGACGAATTCTATCCGCCCGACCGAGGGGAGCCAGCATTCCACGGCCTTGATCTTTGCTGGTGTATCGGGCGGGAAGTCCACCAGATCCTCCAGGATCACTTGGTTGTTTTTCACCAGCAGGGGAGGGCGCCCATATTGCCGCACAATCCGCTCCAGCGCGCCGAGCGGCATCATGCTTTCCAGCTGTCCGTCGCCGCCCGATGCGGTCAACTCCTGCAAGGGACGGGGCAACTCGCCCTTGGAGATGGCCTCGCGGATGCGAGCCTCCACCGGCGGCGTCAGCCGTCTATGGATGTTTTCAAGGCGCTCCTCATGTGTCTTTCCCATGGATATCTCCCATTCGCAGTTCCCCGGCACTGCACCGGGGTGTCATCGGTGAAAGGTCAGAACCGTCAGGGGGGGCACGAAAGCTGCGGGCACCTGACGGCTGATCAGGTGTGCAGCAACCGCGTGTGGACCTTCGGGCCAGAGCGCGTCAGCATTCTTTAGCGTGCGGCAGAGGCGCCAGCGCAGGGTGGCATGCAGCCGCTGTCCACCGTCCTGTGACCAGATGCCGAGGGCAGCGAGACTGGCTTTGGCCGGATGCGAACTCGCCATCAGATCGTCGATCCGCTGCCGCAACGTCCGGTCGGGGCGCATCGGAGACGACGACCCGTTCGGTGCCGGTCCATAGCTCCAGTCACCCGCCATGGTCCGTCGCCAGCGCTCCGCCGCCCTGGCGATAAGGCGAAGATCGGGATTGCGGTGAAGGAAGCAGGCGGCGCCTGCCCACTCGGCGAAGAATCCGAGGCCGGTCAGGGTGCTCAGAGGGTCGGAGACGATGGCCGACGCCCCCGACGGGAGATTGACATGGAGGGCAAGCCTGTCCAGGACCCCCACCGTGTAACGGGTCAACAGCATGTCACTGCTTGCCGAGAGAAGATTTCGGGCAACCGTTGCGTAGGGGGTCAGCGCAGCGATCATGGCCGGGTCAGTCATATGGCTGCGGGCTTGCTCCAAAAGCGGGTCGCCGCGGAATCGGCTATGCGCCGCTGCCAACGCGGAGCGCAGATGTCCCCGCTCATCATGACCGGTGCACAGTGCAACCGCCGTTCCCGCGGCGTTGAAATCTCCCCGGCTTGCCAGGGGGGACATGCCATCGATCTGGTCCGTCAGAAACGCCATGGCACCATGAAGGGCCACATTGTCCGCCGCGGCACCGGCCAGTTTGCGCAGGTTGAGGGCGGGATGGTAACTCTTCAAGTCGGTGCCGAACCGTCGCGGCTGGAACTCCGCCCGCATCTCCAGGGTCGGCAGGGTGGCCTCCGGCGATAAAAGCCGGTCAACAGCCGTCTGGTCCCGGCCCTTGAGCAGGGTCATGGCCTTGGACCAATGTCCCGACCGCCAGAAGAACACCCGCAGCCCGTCGGCGGTCTCCGATGCCGGATCCAAGGCTTCCGCCTGCGTCACCTTCCCGACCAGATCCAGTCCTTCCAGCCAGTCGCCGCGCTGAAGGATGTTCTTCAATTCGCCGACAATGCTGGAGACCTTGGCGGTGATGGACGTGTTTTCACCAGCCCGCCACAATCCGCTGCGTTCACCCCCAATATTGAGCAGCAGGTCCCGGGCCCTGGGCGGAAGCTCGTCCCGCATGACGGGATCGATGCGAACCGCGGTTTCCCAGTCGATGATGGGCACTTCCGATGATGGGAGCCGGAGCAGCTGCAACCGATGGAACAGCGCTTCAGCCCTGGCCCAGGAGGCATCATGCTTCGCGAACCATTCAGCGGCAGCCCGGTTGATCCTTGCGCAGGCCTTGGGTGCCGCGCTGTAAAGGAGCGGCACCAGCAGTGAACGCATCTCGGGCCTGGATTTAAGGAATTCCGGCGCCGCCGGGTCCTTCTCTAGCAGCCAATGCAAGCCCTCAAGTTCATTGGCCAGCGCCTGCGCACGGGCCTTGGTAATGCCACGCAGCTTGGATAAGGGAGCCAGGACATCGGTGATCAGTTCGGCGCTGAAGCGCCCTAGGACCAATCCTGGATTGAGAAGCCGCCGCAGATCGGGATCGTCGATACGCGACAGCATGGATCGGTACAGGTAGGTTGCCGAAACTTCCTTTCCGCGCCGCCGGCCACGCGCCCACTCCGCCTCACCGCCGGTGACGATCTCGGAGGCTAACTTCAGCTTCAGCGGATTGCCGTTGGCAAGCCGTAAAAGGTCTTGCCGGAGATGTCGGGGAACATTCAGCCGGTCCAACAACATGCCGGCCGCATCGTCGTCCAGACGATCAACGGGAAGGGGAGCCTCTGCGATCCGGTCAGGGCAGCCGTCCAGGGCTTGTCCCCGGCCGGCGGCAATGACCCGCAACGGCCGGATCCCCGCCCGCACCATCTCGTCGAGCCATTCGAACAACCGCCTTGGATGGGTCTCGCCCTTTGCGCGCAATATCTCCATCGTGTCCAGGACGACCAGCAAGGGTCGGTCGATGGATATCAGGACTTCCGCCATCCGCCTGGCCAGATCGACGGGGATATTGTCCCGGTTGGATGGCGCGGATTTGATGTCCGTATCCGTCCGCCTGGCTGCATCGAGCCGCGCTTCGGTCAGTCCGGTGGCGGCCCTGCCCGACTGTTGCGCGAGTTGCCGGGCCGCTTCCATCGTGAAACCGACCTTGTCCTGGATGTCGAGGCCGGCCCAGTCGAAGTCGAAGCGCAGGATGATCGGCTGCCGGCCCGCATGAAATTCAGCGACTGCCTTCGCCAGCAGCGACGACTTCCCGACCGAGGGGCCGCCCTGGATGTACATGCATCTTACCGGCGGTACTGATATGGGTCTTTCAAGCCAGCGCTGGATTTGCTCCCGCTCCGGTTGGCGGCCGACGAAGGGGCGGGCGTCCGCCTCCGCGAAACGTTGCCGTTGATCGCGCATGGCAATGGCTGATCGCAACACCGGCAGTAGATCTGCGGACGGCGCAAGATCGCCGGCCCAATCCAAGGCGACGACCATCCTTTCAAGCAGTTCGCGCGGGCCGTCGTCGATCGCCTGTTCGATCCCAGCGCGGCACAAAGGCGGCTGGTCACGCAGGGCTGCGTGGAGGTCGTCCGTCTCCTGATCCGTGCCGAATCTGCGCCGCCACCGGATCATTTTTTCCAGCAGGTTTTTTTCTTGCAAGGCCCGGAGTTCGAAACGGCGCTCCGGCAAGCGCATCAGCCAGCGATCATCGTAATTGTGCGGGTCGGTATCGCAGGCCGACGCGAGCAACGAGGCGACGATGGCGATATCCGCATCAAGCCGCGCGGCCCTTCTCAGTGCCTCTTTGGGATCGAAAGCCCCCGACAGCGCCGCATAGCGCTTGGCGGCGCGAAGAGGGACGCGGTTTTGCACATTCTGTCCTGTCATGGCGACACTGCCGTTTCGGGTGACGACAGGATCGAGTTGAGGCGTCGCCCCACTTCCGCCGCCGTCCACGGTTTGTAGATGCCGTTGACGCTTGCCAGACCGGCCAGCGCCTTATCCACCAATTCCTTTACCCGTTCGTCGCTGACGGTTTCCCCCGTGCCTTTTGCGGCGTTTCGCACCAGGTTTTCCACATCGTACCGGGTAAAGCCGTTCAGATACTCGACATAGAAACCGGGCTTGCCCTCACCCCCCGCCTCGGCGCCTGATCCGAATTTCGCGCCGGGTAGCTGGATCGCCTCGTATCCCGCCATGGCCAGGCGCAGGTTCTCAAGTCTCAGCGCCTGATCGACGAAGGCGGTCAGTGCCCAGCGATGCTCGTCACCGAAGAGGATCTGTGGATGGTCAAAGAACAACCACAGGCGGGTCCCCGCCGTTCCGGCGGCGGCATCAATCGCCGTCGCCAGTCGGCGGCTGCGGTCGGAGACGGCGGCTTCCGGCTCGGTCTGGGTTGGTGCGACACCGTCGGCCCATCCCATCTTGGCAATCGGTAACCCAGCTGCTGTGACGCGGCGCGCGATCTCCTCCAGGAAGTCATGCACGATATTGTCAAAGCTTATGCGGACAATCTGGGCGGAAGGGCTGCGCGCGACCATCCGGTCGAGCAACCTGTATGTGAAGGGCAGGCCGGAGACATCGTCCCTGAGGTTGGACCGCTGGATCCACAGTCCGCGCACGCGTGCCGGACCACGTGCGGCCGCGGCATAACCGTGGAAGAACGCTTCCCTGCCGACGACCAGTTCCCCGGTAACGGTGTTGTCCAGCGACCAGACGCTGTCGGGTATTTCGTCCTTGGCGACATGCTCGCGGATGGCGTCGAGAAAACGATCCACCGGCACCAGCCGACCTGCCTGGCTGGAAATGCGTCCCTGGTGAAGACCGGCAAGTTGAAACTGGGTGTTGAAGCATCCTCCCCCGGAGGAGCCGGGGGCTGTAGGGTTGATGTCATGGCCCCAGCGTCCGGTTAACTTGCGCAGGCGTTGGAATTTCCCGAAGGTGACACCGTGCCATTTCCCCTCCGGGTAATGGAGCAGCAGCAGCGCCGATTTGTGTCGGCATTGGAACGGCGGCTGCGGCAGAGCGGCGAAATGGAAATGAAGGCCGACGGGTTCGCGCAGCGACAGCAGGGCGAGATCGTTCCGGTCAACGATGTCGTCATCCGTCTTAGGACTGCGATTGCGATACTCCTCGTTTCCACAGCGAGACTCATAGAGCCTCGTCGCTGTGATCTGACGGCCGTTGGCCAACTTGACCTCAATGTCGACTGGGCGTTGTTCGGCGTCGGGTGGCGCGACAGCGATGACGTGCCAGGCTGTCAGCACGGAACTCGGCCCGACCAGGATGCCGGATCCTTGTCCTTGGCCATCGACAAGGATCTGGCAACGGAATGCCTGCGAGCGAGCAAGGAACGTCCCAAGGGCTTTGTCATCGAAATGGGAGGCTTCACAGGGAAGGGGTTCATCCTCGTCCAGCACGACACCGCGTGCGGCCAGGGCATAGGCGAAGTCGTCCAGAAGGCCGGCGGCGTCAAGTCGTGCTGCCCAGAGCGCGGCGAGCGATTTTCCAGACATGTCTGCCTGAACCTTGAAACCGTTCGCGTCCGGGATACTGCTCTCGCGACCGTAACGAAGCGCGTCGAGCGCCTGCTGAGCGACAACCCGATGGTTCTCGATTGCTGCTTCTATCTTTTCGATGTCGGCCACTTAGTACCTGCTCCTGTCGGCCTTTTCCAAGGTGGCTTGCCTTCAAGCCGCCTTGGATTGGGTCGCAATGGTCTCGGGAGAAGGAAGCGAACCCTGGCCGGCGGCCAAGTTTTGTGACACTCGCCGCCCGGTGGCAGGAGGCGTCGTCCGTCTCACCCATTGGTCAGCGGTGCGATCCGGATGAAATCAAGCGCCGATTGCTCCAACCGGTCGCGCAAGGGCTTCTCCAGCACGGCCAGCAGATTGTTGTTGATGCTGAACAGGGTGGTTGCGCTCTCGAACTCGGCCGACGCGCTTGTGATCTTGAAGAACAATATGTTGAGGGCCTTGTCGCTGACCTGCAATCGTGCCGTCACATGGCGGATACGGGTCTCGACGATATCCGAGGCAACGGCGCCGAACGACATCTCACGGATATCGAACTTCCGGCTTTCCTTGTTGAACAATGTGATCCAGGGCTGGTTCTCATCCATGCTGTTCAGGCTCTTGAGAAGCTCCAGGATGACGGGCCCAACCCCGGCCC
>JAEMSB010000657.1 GCA_016463045.1 Niveispirillum sp. | reverse complement strand
CCCTATTACATCACCACGCCGATCTATTACGTAAACGATGCGCCGCATGTCGGCCACGCTTACACGACGATCGCCTGCGACGCGATTGCCCGTTTCAAGCGGCTGGATGGTTTTGACGTCAAGTTCCTGACCGGCACCGACGAGCATGGCCAGAAGGTCCAGAAGTCGGCGGAGGCGTTCGGGACCACCCCGCAGGAGCTGGCGGATAAGAATTCCCAGAATTTCAGGGACTTGGCCAAGCTGCTTAACGTCAGCAATGATGATTTCATCCGCACGACCGAGGCCCGCCATATCAAGGCGGTGCAGTTCCTGTGGGAACGGCTGCTGGAAAGTGGCGATGTCTATCTAGGCAGCTATAGCGGCTGGTACTCAGTCCGCGACGAGGCCTATTACAACGAAGATGAACTGACCGAGCGCGACGGCCAGCGCTTCGCCCCCACCGGCGCGCCAGTGGAGTGGGTAGAGGAGCCGAGCTACTTCTTCCGTCTGTCCGCCTATGGCGAACCGCTGCTGAAGCTTTATGAGGAGCAGCCGCAATTCATCATGCCGTCGGGCAAGCGGTCGGAAGTGATCAGCTTCGTGAAGGGCAGCCTTCGCGACCTGTCGATCAGCCGCACCACGTTTGACTGGGGCATCAAGGTTCCGGGTGACGAGAAGCACGTGATGTATGTCTGGCTGGACGCCCTGGCCAATTACATCACCGCCGTCGGTTACCCCGACACGACCGGCGATTTCGCGAAGTTCTGGCCCGCCGATCTGCATATGGTGGGCAAGGATATTCTGCGCTTCCACACCGTCTATTGGCCGGCCTTCCTGATGGCGGCCAAGCTGCCGCTGCCGCGCCGCGTGTTTGCCCATGGCTGGTGGACCGTGGAGGGCGAGAAGATGTCCAAGTCGTTGGGCAATGTGGTGAAGCCCGCCGACCTGATCGAGACCTATGGCCTGGACCAGACCCGTTATTTCCTGATGCGGGAAATCCCGTTCGGCAATGACGGCGACTTTTCCAAGCGCGCCATGGCCCAGCGGATCAATGTCGATTTGGCCAATGGTTACGGCAACTTGTGCCAGCGCGTTTTCTCCATGATTCAAAAGTATCATGAAGGCCAGTTGCCGGCGCCGGACGTGCTGAGCGATGATGATCACGCCCTGCTGAATGCCGCCAAGGGCATGCTGGATGCCGTGCGAGCCGAACTGGATGTTCAGGCCTTCAACAAGGCGCTGGATGCGATCTGGCACGTCGTTGACGAGGCCAACCGCTATGTCCAGGAAATGGCCCCGTGGACCCTGTCAAAGACCGATAAGGTGCGGTTGGGCACGGTCCTCTACACACTGGCCGATGTCATTCGCCAATTGGCGATCATTACCCAGCCCTTCATGCCCGATACCAGCAACCGCATCCTGGACCTGCTGGTGGTGCCGGCTGACCAGCGTGGCTTTGCCAATCTGGCGGCCAATCCGCTGACGCCCGGCACGCTGCTGCCGCCGCCGGCCCCGGCCTTCCCGCGCTATGTCGAGCCGGAGGAGGCGAAGTGATGCTGGTCGACAGCCACTGCCATCTGGATTTTCCCGACTTCGCGCCGGAGCGTGACGCGGTGGTGCAGCGGGCGCGGGATGCCGGCGTGGGCCTGATGCTGACCATCTGCACCCATATCAGCCGGTTCGACCAAGTGCATGATATCGCCATGAATTATGACGATGTCTATTGCACCCTGGGTGTGCACCCGCATCAGGCCGCCGAAGAATTCCCCCTGTGCAGCGAGGCTGAACTGCTGCGCCTGGCACGGCAGCCCAAGGTCGTGGGCATCGGGGAGACGGGACTGGATTACTTCTACGACAAGTCACCGCGCGATGTGCAGCAGGAAAGCTTCCGCCGTCATATCCGCGTTTGTTTGGAAACCGACCTGCCCATCATCGTCCATACCCGTGACGCCGATGAGGATACGATCCGCATCCTGCGCGAAGAGGGGCGGGGACGTCTGCGCGGCTTGCTGCATTGCTTCAGCAGCAGCCGGCAACTGGCTGAACAGGCTTTGGAAATTGGCTTCTACATCTCCCTGTCCGGTATTCTGACCTTCAAGAAGTCGGAAGAGTTGCGTGACACGGCGTCCATCGTGCCGATGGACCGGTTGCTGGTGGAAACCGATGCCCCCTATCTGGCTCCCGTGCCGATGCGGGGCAAGCGGAATGAGCCGGCCTTCGTGGCCCATACGGCAGCTACGCTGGCGGATGTGAAGGGTGTGGACGCCGCCACCATGGCCAGTGTCTCCACCGCCAATTTCCTGCGTCTTTTCAACAAGGTGCCGGCATCAGCTCTGAAGGCGGCGTAAGTGTCCGCGATGGATGATCTGCGTGTCACCATGCTGG
>JAEMSB010000656.1 GCA_016463045.1 Niveispirillum sp. | reverse complement strand
CCGCGCGGTGCCGGGCGTGAGCGGACGGTCTGGCCGTTCACCTGCATGAAGATGGTCATGCGGGCCAGCAGGGCATTGCGCACCGGTGGCAGGAACAAGATCAGGGCCAGGATATCGGTGATGAAGCCGGGGATCAGGAACAGGATGGCGGAAAAGGCCGTGCACAGCCCGCCGAACATCTGCCGCATCGGCTCCGTCTCGCCGGTGCGCAGGCCCACCTGGGCGCGGCGCACGCTTTCCAGGCCCGTGCGTTGCAGCAGCAAAACGCCGATCACGCCCGACAGAACCACCAGCAACACAGTGGTGATTGCCCCCAATTGGGACCCGACCCAGGCGAAACCGGCAATTTCCAGCAGCGGAAGCAGCAGCAACGGAAGGAGGAAACGCATGGCTGTCCTTGCTCTTTCACGATTGAGAGCCTATCTAACGGACAGGCTTTCATAAATTAACGCCCCGACGGGCGGATGGCGAGAGGGTGCCACCCGCATCAAATGGTGTTCATAACCGGTCGGGCGCAAGGGCAGAAATGGGTGATGCGATGGGCGGCGGCTCCGTCTGGCTGGAAATTCTGATTTTCGCGATGGTGGCGGCGTTCTTCATCTATCGCCTTCGCAACGTGCTTGGCCGCAAGCATGGGGAGGAGCGGGAACGCCCCAACCCCTTCACCCCGCGCGACAATAATGGCGCCACCGGCCCGACGGTGGAGGGTGACAATGTCATCCAGTTGCCGGGTCGCGGCCCCGCCGCCGATATGCCCGACCTGCCGGACCCGTCCGGCCCCGTCTCGCTGGAAGATGGGTTGCGCCTGATCCGCGCTGCCGATGCCAATTTCAACGAGCGTACCTTCCTGCAAGGTGCCAAGGCCGCGTTCGAGATGATCGTCAAGGCCTATGCCGAGGGTGACACGCCGACGCTGCGCCCGCTGCTGGCCGATGATGTCTATGACCGCTTCGCCGCCGCCATCCGCGACCGGCAGGCGGCGGGTGAGACGCTGGATAGCCGTATCCATTCGTTCGAGGCGGTGGATTTGTCGGCAGCGCGCCTGGATGGCCGCACGGCCCATTGCACTATCACCTTCACCACCCGCCAGACCCATGTCACGCGCGACACCGATGGCAATATCGTTGATGGGGATGAGGCGCGGCCCGAGGAAGTGGTCGATATCTGGACCTTCAGCCGCAATACCCGCGCCAGCGACCCGAACTGGCACCTGTCCGAAACCCGCAGCGGCGGTTGATGCCGTTCCGCCGCCCGTCCTTCCGGGGCGCCCCTTGCCGGGCGCCCTTTCCATGTCCGCCCCATGGATTGCCGATGCGCCTTCGCTCCCTCGCCGCCCTTTTCGCCCTTGGCCTGCTGGCCGGCTGTGCCGCGCAACCGACCAAGCTGCCCGGCACCCCGGCAGCCCCGGCAGAGGCGGAGAAGCCTGCTGCTCGCCTGACCCTGCGTCCCGCCAATTTCAGCGACCTGTCTGGCTGGTCCGTGGACCGCACGGCCGATGCGCTGCCCGCCCTGCTGAAAAGCTGTGACCGGCTGGTGAAGCAGCCGGGTGACCGGGCGCTGGGTCCCGATGGCATGATGGGTCGGATCAGCGACTGGATCGGCCCCTGTAATGCCATCGCCAAGCTGCCGGCGGGCGACCATGTGGCCCTGCGCCGGGCCGTTGAAAACCTGTTCCAGCCCTGGGCCGCCACCGATAATGGCGCGGCGGAAGGCCTGTTCACGGGTTATTACGAAAGCTCGCTGCGCGGTTCGTTCAAGCGCCAGGGCAAGTACCAGACCCCGCTTTACAAGCGTCCCGCCGATCTGGTGATGGTGGAACTGGGCGAGTTCCGGCCCAACCTGAAGGGCGAGCGCATTGCGGGCCGGGTGGTCGATGGTCAGTTGAAGCCCTATGCCGACCGCAAGGCGATCGAGGCAGGTGCCCTGAACGGCAAGGGGCTGGAACTGCTCTATGTCGATGATCCGGTCGATGCCTTCTTCCTGCAGATCCAGGGGTCGGGCCGCGTGACCCTGCCCGATGGCAGCCAGATCCGCATCGGCTATGACGGGCAGAATGGTCAGCCCTATTTCGCCATCGGGCGCGAACTGGTGACGCGCGGGGCGCTGGCCAAGGAAGACGTGTCGATGCAGTCGATCCGCGCCTGGCTGGAGGCCAACCCGGCCCAGGCGGCGGCCGTCATGAATACCAACCCCTCCTTTGTGTTCTTTCGCCGGCTGGAGGGGGAGGGGCCGCTGGGCGCGCAGGGCGTGGCCCTGACGCCGGGCCGGTCCCTGGCTGTGGATCGCACCTTCATCGCCTATGGCGTGCCCGTTTGGCTGGACGCGCAGGACCCGCTGGACGCCAAGACCCGTATCCGCCGCCTGAT
>JAEMSB010000655.1:460-2367 GCA_016463045.1 Niveispirillum sp. | reverse complement strand
GCAGCGTATGGCCACCCAGGAGATCGCCCGCTCTGTCCAGTCTGCATCCACCGCCAGCCGCGAGGCCGCCAGCGAGGTGCAGTCGCTGGCCCAGGTGGCCGCCGGTACCGGTGATGCCGCCCGTGGCCTGCGCGAGGCCGCGACCGGCCTGACCAGCGGTGCCAGCCGCCTACGGCAAGAGGTGGACGGCTTCCTGCAACGGGTACGCGCCGGCTGATCACGACATAGGGACAATAGAAAAGGGGCGCCTCCCACGGGAAGCGCCCCCTCTTTTACGTTACAGCCAACCTTGTGCGCCTTATCCCAGCCGCTTGACGGCATTGATGCCTTTGGCCCCTGCCCGTGCCACCACATGGGCCAGCGGTTCGGCCACCACCGCCATGTGGAAGGCATTGGCGTGAAGCAGGGTTGTAGCGTCGGTCATGATGCCGACATGGCCGGGGAAGAAAACCAGATCGCCCCGGCGATACTCCACACCCACCCCATCGGCGGAGATCAGGGCACCGACCGACGCCGCCTGCTGATCGCTGTCGCGCGGGCAATCGACCCCGGCGGCCAGCAGAGCCAGTTGCACCAATCCGGAACAATCAATGCCGATGCTGGTACGTCCGCCCCAGAGATAGGGCGTGCCGACAAACCGTTCCGCCACGGCCACAAAGTCGGATGCATAATCATCCACCGACGCCAGATGGCGTGCATGCACCCAGCCACCACCCTCGACCTGGCACCAGTCACCCTGGTTACCCGTCACGACGACGCAGGCACCCATCGGCAACACGTCCAGAAATGGCAGTTTTAGGTCCGCCTCGGGCTGCAAGAAGGTCCGAAGGGCCGTGACCTTATGCGTCGCTTCGGTCAGCCCGGCTTCCAGCGCCTCAACCCGTAGCCAGCCGACATAGCCATCGGTTTCATTCTGGCCCCAGGCCCATCCATCATGCTCGTCCAGCACGGTGAAGCCTTCACCCAGCAGCAACTCTGTGGATTGCCGCGCCTCGAAGGACGGCTTCTCCTTCAGGGCGGTGAAGCCGCTGCTGATCTGACAGGGCACGCCGTCAATGAAGCGGGCGGCATTAACGCGGCCACGCAAATAGCTGGCGGCAAGGTCATCCCGGAAGGGATGGATACGGGGGTCGAGATTTTCTTGGTCGGTCATGCCGAAGGGGCCAGGGCTTCCGTACGGGCGCCATCCACCATCACGGGCGGCACGACACCACTGATATCCAGGGCGGGATCAGCAACGACCACGCCTTCGTCACCGACCGGGGGCGCCTTTTCCGCATCGATCACCATCTGGCCGAATTCAGCCAGGAAGACGGACCCCTTTACAGTCCGCTGGACCAGCACGTTACGGCGATCCTCCTGATCGCGCTTGCGCTTGATGTAGCCCAGCCGGCCCAGCCGGTCCAGCGCGCGCGTGATCGCGGGCTTTGACACGTTCAGGGTCGCGGCCAGCCCGCGCACCGTGTGCGGCGGCGGCGTCAGAAACACGGTGAGCAGCAGCGCCAGCTGCCGTGCGGACAGGTCAGGCCCATCCTTGCGCACGCTGGCGACCAATGCGCGTCGCCACAGTTGCAGCGCCTCTAGGTTACGTGACATGCCCCGCCCCCCGAACCCGCGTCCCATACCCGGCACCATGCGACATCCGCAGCCGGGCACGGGAAGCGAGTGTGCCGAAGATCAGGCCCTTCGGCAAGCCGGGACAACAAGGATTGTTACTGTTTCGAACCAAAACGATTGGCGATCACCGCGAACATGGCGCGAAGCGTCATGGCTTCGCCCCCTTCCGGGCGGCCCGGACGGTTGGATTGGTTCCAGGAGAACAGGTCAACATGGGCCCAGACCGTATCCTTTGACACGAACTGTTCCAGATACAGCGCCGCCGTAATGGCACCCGCCATGCCGCCACC
>JAEMSB010000655.1:0-450 GCA_016463045.1 Niveispirillum sp. | reverse complement strand
GTTCAGATCAGCGATCTTGCTGTCCAGCTGCGCGCGGTAGCCCTGCCAAAGCGGCAGGCGCCACAGCGGATCATCCTTGGCGGTACCTGCGGCCAGGATTTCCGACGCCAGTGCATCATTGTTGGAGAAAAGCGCTGGCAGGTCAGGGCCCAGCGCCACCCGCGCCGCCCCCGTCAGGGTCGCGAAATCCAGCAGCAGGGCCGGCTTTTCGCTGTCGGCCTCGGCCAGGGCGTCGCACAGGATCAGGCGGCCCTCGGCGTCGGTATTGCCGATCTCCACCGTCAGGCCCTTGCGGGTGGGGATGATGTCCATGGGGCGGAAGGCATTGCCGGCGATGGAATTCTCCACCGCCGGGACCAGCACGCGCAACCGCACCGGCAGCCCAGCTTCCATGACCAGCCGCGCCAGGCCCAGCGCCAGAAGATCGCCCCGCTTGGAGGTGACGACCGC
>JAEMSB010000654.1 GCA_016463045.1 Niveispirillum sp. | reverse complement strand
CCACGACGCAGGCCTTGGACGACCCGCGCACCACAGCGGCGCCATGGTTGATCATCATGTCCAGCGTGACGGGCAGCGTGCTGTCCAGCCCGTACAGCACCATGCCCAGACTGTCACCCACCAGCAGGCAATCACAATGATCATCCAACAGCGTCGCCATGGAGACGCTGTATGCCGTCAGGACCACGACCGGTTCCTGTCCCTTGCGGGCAGCGATCTCGGGCACGCTGATGCGCTTCACCTGGGCGCTGGCGCTCATGCCTCTACTCCTCCGGTCGTGATTATTTGTGCGTTGCGGCATCCCGTACCGCAGAACGGTCCATGCGTAAAGGGGGACCGCTGACGGGTCCCCCTTCACGCATCACGCCATCGCCATGGCCCCTGCCCGCCGGCCCAGCGCCAAAGGGGGAGGAAGGTTGGGCGGCAGCGTCGGGGCTGCTTCCACCTGCGACCGTACCCGGCGCACCACCTTCTTATAGGCACCGCTTTCGATCTGGCGGATACGCTCCTTGCTGACGCCGTAATGCTGGGCCAGCCGTTCCAGCGTCACCGGCTGATCGGCCAGATTGCGGGCGGCGAAGATATGGCGCTCACGGTCGCCCAGCTGGGTCAGCGCATCCTTCATCAGGGCGCGCCGCGCCGTCATCTCGCCCTTCTCGGCCAGCCGTTCCTCCACGCTCTCCGTCTCATCGGCCAGCATGTCGATGGCTTCATGGTCACCATCCTCCCCGACGGTCACGTTCAGGGAACTGACCGGCGTGGCGAAACGGTGCTCCATCTCGCGCACATCCTCAATACTGGCGGAAAGCGTCTGGGCGACCAGGGCCGCCTCTGCGTCGCTCATCACCCGGTCATGGATGCCCAGCTTGCGCTGTGTCTGACGCAGGTTGAAGAACAGGCGCTTCAAGGTGGCGGTATTGCCCCCCTTCAGCAGCGACCAGTTATGCAGCACGAAGGACTGTACCTCTGCCCGGATCCACCACAGGGCATAGGTGGCCAGACGGAAACCGCGCGTGGGGTCGAAACGCTGCACCGCCTTCACCAGCCCGATATTGGCCTCCGACACCAGATCGGCGACGGGCAGGCCGGAACGGGCATATTTGCCGGCCACCTTGACGGCCAGACGCATATGGGAACGGACAAGCTTGTCAAAGGCGCGGCGATCCTGGCGCTCCGTCCAATCGCGGGCCAGCTGCGCCTCCTGTTCGGGCAGCAGCATCGGGTACCGGTTGGCCTGGGCCGTGAAGGTCCTCAGAACATCTGCGCTTTCGCCGTAATGGGCCATGATCTGTCTCCCCGGAAGATGCTGGCCGCACAGGCAGCCGGACGCACCCTCCGTCTTAGAATAATTCTAAGATAGGATGCGGGGGTCTGTGCCGCAAGACCGGCCGGCGTCATATCGCCAAGGACATAGCGGCCCTACGCTTCCCGCATCACTGCTCGGGAAACCAACAACGCTGGGTGGCGAATGGTTCCGTGCGATCAGGCGTTGGGCAGGCCGGACAGGGCGTCCAGCACAATGCCTTCGGTCAGGATCTGCGGCAGGATCACCGGTTCCGCCCTACCCGGCAGATAGACGAGGTAGAGCGGCACACCGCTGCGCCCGTGGCTTTCCAGGACGCGGGCGATGGTGGCGTCACGGTTGGTCCAGTCACCCTTCAGATAGGCGACACCCTTGGCCTTCATGGCGGCCTTTACGGCGTCGGTCGACAGGGAGGTGCGTTCATTGACCAGACAGGTAACGCACCAGGCCGCCGTGAAATTCACGAAGACCGGCTTGCCCTGCCCCGTCAGCTCCGCCTGCTTCTCTGCGGTCCAGGGCTGGTAATCGGTGCTGGCGGGCTTGACGCCGGCCACCTGTTCCGGTGCCGGAACGGTCCGCGCGGTACTGGCGCCCGCCACCGCCCCACCCAGTGCCAGGACAGCCAGCAGGCTGCCGAAGGCGCGTCCCGCCCCGCCCGATAGCCGTGTCTGGCCATAAACCCAGGCGGCAAAGGCGATGGCGACCATGCCGGCCAGAACGGTGGCCAGGGCCGCCGGCCCCGCCTGGATCGAAAGGACCCAGACCAGCCAAGCGGCGGAAGCATAAAGCGGGAAAGCCAATGCCTGCTTCACCCGCTCCATCCACAGACCCGGACGCGGTAACCGCCTCAACAGGGCCGGGCTGAAGGACAAGGCCAGGAAGGGCAGCGCCATACCAAGGCCCAGGGCCAGGAACACCGACAGGGCCACGGGCCAGGGCTGGGTAATCGCGAACCCCAGGGCCGTGCCCATGAAGGGCGCGGTACAGGGGGTCGCGACCACGGTCGCCAGCACACCGGTAAAGAAGCTGCCGGCCAGGCCGTCACGGCCCGCCAGCCCCTGCCCCACCC
>JAEMSB010000164.1:5428-8711 GCA_016463045.1 Niveispirillum sp. | reverse complement strand
ATTATTCTCCGTCTCGATATGCTCGCCCGGCAGTTCCTCGACAAAGCGTGACGGGATGGCTGTAGCCCAGGTGCCATGGATGCGGCGGTTGGCGGCGTGGCTGATATAGACGCGTTTGCGCCCGCGCGTGATACCGACATAGGCCAGCCGCCGCTCCTCCTCCAGCCCGGCAATACCGTTCTCATCCAGGGTGCGCTGGCTGGGAAACACCCCCTCCTCCCATCCCGGCAGGAAAACCACGTCGAACTCCAGGCCTTTGGCCCCGTGCAGGGTCATCAGTGACACCTGCTCGTCGCCCGACCCTTGCGCGTTTTCCATGACCAGGGAGACATGTTCCAGGAACCCGGTCAGGTTCTCGAACTCTCCCATGGCATTGATCAGTTCCTTCAGGTTGTCCAGGCGGCCAGGGGCTTCCGGGCTCTTATCCTCCTGCCACATGCGGGTATAGCCGCTTTCATCCAGGATGGTCTGGGCCAGTTCCGTATGCGGCACACGGTCGATCAGGGCGCGCCAGCGGAAGAAATCCTGCGACAGGCCGGAGATGGCGCTGCGCATCTTGGGTTTCAACTCATCCGTCTGCGACAGTTTCCACGCGGCCTCCGTCAGCGGCACACCCAGCGTGCGCGCGGCGACATAAAGGCTCTGGATGGTCGTCGCCCCGATGCCGCGCTTGGGCGTGTTGATGATGCGCTCAAACGCCAGATCATCCTCCGGGCTGATCAGCACGCGCAGATAGGCCAGCGCATCGCGGATTTCCTGGCGTTCGTAGAAGCGCGGACCGCCGATAACCCGGTACGGCAGGCCCAGCGTGATGAACCGTTCCTCGAACTCACGCGTCTGGAAGCCGGCGCGGACAAGGACGGCCATCTGGCCTAGGCTGACGCGTTGGCGCTGCAACGCCTCCACCTCGTCGCCGACCCAGCGCGCCTCCTCCTCCGCGTCCCAAAGGCCGCGTACGCGCACCTTCTCCCCGCCCTCCGTCTCGGTCCAGAGCTGCTTGCCCAGGCGGCCCTGATTATTGGCGATGATGCCATGGGCCGCCCCCAGGATATGGGCGGTGGACCGGTAATTCTGTTCCAGGCGGATGACCTGGGCGCCTGGGAAATCATGCTCGAACCGCAGGATGTTCCCCACCTCCGCCCCGCGCCAGCCATAGATCGACTGGTCGTCATCGCCCACGCAGCAGATATTTTTGTGCGACTGGGCCAGCAGGCGCAGCCACAGATACTGGGCCACGTTGGTATCCTGATACTCGTCCACTAGGATATATTTGAACCGCCGCTGATACTCGATCAGCACGTCATTATGCTGCTGGAACAGCGTGATATTGTGCAGCAGCAGATCGCCAAAATCGCAGGCATTCAGCGATAGCAGGCGGGCTTGGTACTGCTTGTAGATGGACAGGATTCGGCCATTGGCGGCGTCGCCGGCATCCTCGGGCTTCAGCTTGTCCGGGGTCAGGGCCCGGTCCTTCCACCGCTCGATGATCGACAGCAACATGCGCGCCGGCCATTTCTTGGCGTCGATATTCTCCGCCTCCATCAACTGTTTCACCAGACGGATCTGATCGTCGGTGTCCAGGATGGTGAAGCTGGGCTTCAACCCGATCAGTTCGGCATGGCGGCGCAGGATGCGGGCGGCCAGCGAATGGAACGTCCCCATCCACCAGCCTTCCGACTGGCTGCCCAGCAGGTTGTCGACACGGTCGCGCATCTCCCGCGCGGCCTTGTTGGTGAAGGTCACCGTCAGCACGTTCCACGGGCTGATCCGCCGCGACAGCAGCAGATGCGCCAGCCGCGTGGTCAGCACCCGCGTCTTGCCCGTGCCGGCCCCGGCCAGGACCAGGACAGGCCCGTCCAGTGCTTCCACCGCCTGCCGCTGGACCGGGTTCAACCCGTCCAGATAGGGGCGGTGCGCGGTTGCGGGCGGGTGGGCCGGAAACGGCTCGTCGATCAGATCGTCAATCATGGTGGGGAGAACATATACAGAATTCTCCGCCCTGACAAAGGGTCCGACCAGCCCTTCAGGTCAATCCTGCACCCAGCGCGACATGACCGGATAGGGGGGGAGGCCGTTGCTGCCCTTTATCAGGCCGAATATGCCCGCATAGCCGGTCAAACCGATCTCGGCCAGGGCAGACAGACCGTGGTGTGTCCCACTCTCGATCCACCGCTCCATCGGATGCTGGCCGTCATAATCATGATGCTTGTAGGAACCGGGGAAAAAGATACAGGCCGGTGGTACGCCGATATGCATGGCAGCAGCATAAGACCAAGCCTGGGCCATGAATTCGCTGAACTGTTTCGGTATGGCCAGAATCGGGTCACTGGGCATGCCCTCGCCCACCTCTGCCGCGATGGAGCGGTGCATATCCTCTTCCAGATTGCTGCCCAGATGCTTGTGGAACCGCCGGGGCAGAATGGCGATATGCCCCGCCTCATGCAGAAGATCGCCTGATCCGACCAGCGTTTCAGGGTCCACATGGATCACTCCGGCATGGATATTCACGCCCGGCAGAAAGCCGTTTTGCGCACCGGGGCCAAATTCCACGCCGATACCGATATCGCGCAGGAAGGTGACAATCGGCTCCAATGCCTCCGGGTGATACTTCAACTTCCCCTCCTGGTTTTACCGGTGAGGATGATGATCACGCAAAAGGTAGCAAAAAGGCAAGCGGCCCGGAACTAGCCGGGCCGCCGTTCATGGATGGATCAGACCAGTTTCACCAAGGCGTGGCGCTTCTTGCCAGCGGACAGTTTGATGACCCCGTCATCGCCGACATGGGACGCGAACAGCTTATACGCGTCGTCCGACACGGCCCCATCATTGACCTTCACGCCATTGCCCTTGATCAGACGGCGGGCCTCGCCCTTGCTTGCCGACAGGCCGGCCTGCACCATCAGGTCGGCCAGATAGGCACCGTCGGCCAGCGCGCCCGCCGCAACCTCGATGGTGGGCAGACCATCGGCGGCGGCCCCTTCCTCAAACGTGCGGCGCGCGGTTTCGGCGGCCTGTTCGGCAGCCTCACGCCCGCGTACCAGGGCGGTGACTTCGGTGGCCAGGATCTTCTTGGCCTCGTTGATCTCCGCGCCTGCCAACGCCTCCAGCCGCGCGATTTCCGAAAGCGGCAGATCGGTGAACAGCTTCAGGAAGCGGCCCACATCGGCATCTTCGGTGTTGCGCCAGAACTGCCAGAAATCCAGGTGGGACAGGCGATCCTCGTTCAGCCACACCGCACCCGCCGCCGTCTTGCCCATCTTGGCACCCGACGCTGTAGTCAGCA